>JBKPLN010000469.1:0-3480 GCA_046731635.1 Pseudomonadota bacterium
ATCTTAAACCCGAGCGTCCGGGCCCCATGCCGTATTGCACGCCGAGCACGCACTGCTTCAGCATCTCGCGTAGGGCTTTGTGGGTCTCTTTGGTCGCGCCCTTCGGCAACACGCCGGCTGCGATACCGAATGCGATGTACATATCTTCGGACAGGTAGTCCGCTTTCATATTTTCATCGCCACTCAAGGCGGCAGCGACACCGACCTCTTGCATTTTCCAATCAATGTACGCGACACCGAAACCGGGCTTGGGCTTGATAAGGCCGCGCAGCCAGCGCGACGGTCCGAAGATGAATTCGTCGGGCGCCGGCAGATTCCTTCCGGTCTTGGTGCTGTAGGGCCAGAGTTTCGTGCGGCCGCGCTCGTCTTCGCCGACCGCCAAGGCGTCGAGCCGCAATGATGACAGCGAATGGCGGAGCTCGCGCAGGGGCGCCAGGACCGGATAGGCTTTCGCCATGTCCTTAAAAGTCTTGTCTTCCAGATCTAGCTGGCCGCTCTCCAGCTGCGGCCAATTCCGTATCCCCAATCGGACTATGAGCTCCGCAAACCGCTCTCTCCGGAACGAGCGACCCTCATAGACGCCGAAATCGGCGTCCAGTTTCGCAATCAAATCGTCCTGGATGCCGGTCCAATGCTCGCGGAACGCGTTCAACATCGGCACGTCGATCGGCACACCGATGTGCTCCATTGCCGCTACGGCGGCTTCATGCCGACCGCGCAGCAACGCGCGCGGCAGATCGATGTGGGGCGCCATTGCGGCCAACAATTCCCCGAGCGGGGTCACGTCACCGGCGCAATAATCGAGGACGGCTTCGCGTTCCTCTTCCGAAAATGGCTCGCCCTCGAGGATGCGCCGGCGTAGGGCTTTCTTTTCGCCCGCTCCGGTCATGTCGATATTGAAGAAGCGGCACGCGTCGACCAGTCCCTTCTTCTCTCGCAACTCTTTGGGGATTCCTCTCGGGTAATCCAGATTGCGGAAGTTGCGATACTCGGCGGCTAGATCGAGAATCCGCGCCGGCATAGGCCATCCTAAAACTTTGAAACAACCCAGCTCGGCCGAAGCCGTGAAACTCACAAACAGCGCATCGGCGCCAATCGGACATGGCGGCTCCAACCCGAGCTCGTCGCGCCAGAGCCGCCAGATCTTGCCGGAGCGGAGCTCCGTGGCGCACATGCAAATCGGCCGCGGCAAATTGCCGTCGCGGCCGCCGAACTCGAATTCGAAGTCGGCGGTCACGATGGCGGCGAAACCGGACAGGTCCACCTCAGAGCTCCGCCCGCAGTTTCTTGAAGACGTCATGGTCGAAGCTATCGACGAAGCATCCGGTGCGCTGGAACGCGATCTGCAGGAGCTCCGAGAACGAGAGATCCGGCCATTCCGGCGGCGTGTTGGCTTCAGGATTTTCGGACGGCTGCCACTCGTAGCCGCCGCCTTCCAAATCCGCCCACACATTCACAAGCTGCCGCATCGCCTCTTCAGCGGCTTCGTGCGCGGTGCGATACCAATTTTCAGTTTTCTTATTTTGGCCCTGTCCGACGATTCCGACCGGCCACAAGAAAGTTTTGCCGCTCAGCCGGCTGTAGGTTGTGTAGAGCGTCACCGTTTTTAGATGCCGGTGCCCGCGCATCGCTTTCGAGATCGCAGGCGCCAACAAATAATGCTCGCGGTCGTCCTTTAGAAGAATGGTGCCGAAGTCGCAGCGAAAATTCGGATCGGGGTGCACCCTGACCCATTCCTGATTGTGCGGCTTCCGCACCTGCACATTTTTCGGTTTAGGATTTAACGCTCCACCGGCCGCGAAGAAATCCGGCGGCAAGGCGAGAGCCTTGGCGTCGAACGGGTCCGGCGCTGTCGGTGTCGAGACGGCCTCGGTAAGAGGATTCTCGGTGACTGCTTTGAGGTTAGCTTTAGTCATCTCAAATTTCTCCTTTGTTGCGGCGGTGCCGCGGTTGTCCGCGATCGTGGTGATCGGGGAATTGCGATTGCAATTGCGATTGCGATTGCGATGATGACGCCGGCGCCGCCATATCCGCCTGCTGGCGCGCGAGGGCCTTGAGCATCGCCTCAAGAATTGCGGTCGAACCGGTAGCGGGTCGCCAGCGACCATCGACGAGGCGGCGGGATTGTTGATGACGGAGGGCGTGCTTCATGGCTGCGCCCTCCGCTGCCGCGCCTCGATCAGCGCAGCCGGTCGGATTTGCGTGACGAAGGAGCGAACACCATCAGCGGAAAAAACTTCGGCCCAGTTGCCCCCGCCGATTTCGGCTTCGATCACATGGCGCGGGCCATGAATACCCGACCCTCGACCCCGATTTTCACCGGAATTACCCCTTGGGCCGCAGGGGCTTTTTGCATCGTTTCGTTTCACGCGGGTGTCGTGACCCGAAATCGAAAATTTAAACGCTCTATGGGCTTCTAATCGGCAGCCGGCGGAACAGTACCGTTTGCGTCGACCGGTCAGGTTGCGCGCAAATTCTTTGCCGCAGGCGCCGCATCGTTGTCGGGAGGGTGTGTCAGGTGCCAGCATAGCCGCTTGCCCTTTCGGGGTGTTGCGGCTACATCACAGGTGTTCAGCGAGTGATGAAGCCGCGTGGTGGTGAGGTGACCCGGACTCGAGCCGGATGGTGCCGTTGGCGTGTTAGGCCGAGCACCGCAACCCTGCCACCTCCGTGAAATGCGAACGCCGCCCCCATCGGGCGGCGTTCGGCGTTTTTCTAGTCTTCGTGCAGCCCAAGGGACCGCAGTAGTTTCACCGTGTTGACGCGAGAGATGTTTGTTCCTGGCGCGCGTTCAGGCTTCGGATAGACCCCTTTATGCGCGCCGCGATAATACGAACTTTCATCAATGGGCTTGTCACCACCGATGATCTCGCAAGATTTCTCGACCGAGATCCGCGCCGGTAGATTCTCGCCATTGTGCATTGGCATGACCGTGCTCTCCGAATCGCGCCGGCACGTGTGCGGGCGCATCGGGAAGCACTAAGGGATATTGAGTGGTTTTAAACGGGTGGCAGGTTGGCCAGGTTGGCCAAAGTAAAACTATTCGCCGTAGGTGCCATCCTGGTGATAGCGACTCCGGAGATGTGCTAGCGCACGCCGGATTGTCCGAAGTGATATCTTCCCCATCCCGATAGCGCGGAATTGAGGATCATTGGCTAAAAGCCAAGCATTGGCTTCGCGACAAACCTCTTTAAGAGGGACACCTATAGGCGGCCCCTTAGGATAACGTTTCTGAATTCCGGCTTGAGCATACTCAAATTCGCGCCACTGCTTGCGCCCACCATGCCTTGTCTTTTGTGCTCGGACAATGAGGGCCTTCATGCCCGCCCCCGCATTGGCAGCACGGTAGCCGTGGCCTTACCTTCGACGATCGCTCCCAGGCGATCGGCCCACAGGTCGAGCGCCGCGCGTTTTTCCCGGTCATAGGTGTATTGCGAATACACCGACAGCGTGACACCGGCCCGTGTTGTCGTGCGGTGG
>JBKPLN010000470.1:0-15528 GCA_046731635.1 Pseudomonadota bacterium
GGCCAGGTGAGAGCAACCGACATCACTAAAGAACCCTTATTTTTACGCGTTTTTCTTTGCTTTCGTTTACCATGCCGGGTCAGGCCTCACTTACTATGCAGCGAGACCTCATGCGGCTGCAGCAGTGCAGCCGGAAGCGAGCCAGGCGACAAGCGGCCCGCACGGATCATTGGGAATGGCTGACGACGTCGCAAATAATCCTCGCACTGCGCTCGTCACCGGGGCAGGCCGGCGCATCGGCGCCGTTATCGCACTCGCTCTCGCGCGGGCCGGTTACGGCGTGGTGCTGCATGCTCACAATTCCCGGGAGGATGCCGAAAGATTAGCCGGGGCGATTAACGGCGCCGGCGGGCGGGCAAGGGTTGTGCTGGCCGACCTTGCCGACCATGAGGCTGTGCGCGGCATCATACCCGCGTCAGCGGCGTTCGGACCTTTGGCGCTCCTGGTCAACAATGCCGGCGAGTTCGAGCCCGATGACATCGAAACGCTTTCGCCCGCTCGCTTCCAGCGTGCCATCGCTGTGAACCTCGCCGCGCCGCTGTTTCTTTCCCAAGCTTTTGCAGCGCAGGCGGCTGCCGGCCTTGATGCTTCGATCGTGAACATTCTCGACCAGCGCGTGCTCAGGCCAACTCCGCGATTTTTCTCCTACACCTTGAGCAAGGCTGCGTTGCAAACAGCCACGATCACGCTGGCCCAGGCGCTGGCGCCGCGGATTCGTGTAAACGCGGTGGCGCCGGGTCCGACTCTGCCGAGTTCGCGTCAGACCGATATACAGTTTGCCGCGCAGGCTGAGAGCTTGCCGCTTCAGCGGGGGCCTCGGCCGGACGACATTGCGGCCGCCGTCATCTACCTCGCGCAGGCGACGACTATTACCGGGGTCACGCTTCCTGTCGACGGCGGGCAGCATCTGTCCTGGCGTACGCCGGACAGCGAAATCGTGGAATAGCACTCGCCTTGCATTTGCCGTCGGATAAGACCATGCGCAAACGTCATTCGCGCATTATCTTGTATCCATGAACGGCATCAATAAAGACATCGATCCGGCCAGCGAACTTCGCGAGGAAGACGAGGAATCATCCCTGCCGGAAATCGAGCTTGAAAGCGTGCCCATTGGTACGCTTGCGGCCGGGCGCGCTGCGATCCTGCAGTTCGCGAAGGTGGCTCCCTCTGCTCCGGGCGTTTACCGCATGATCGATTCGCAAGGGGACGTGCTTTATGTCGGCAAAGCCAAGAACATCAAAAAGCGCGTGACGGCGTATGCCAGGCCAGCGGGGCACGACAGCCGGATTGCGCGCATGATTGCGGCGACCGCGACGCTGGAGTTTGTTTCCACCAAGACGGAGACCGAGGCGCTTCTGCTCGAAGCCAACCTGATCAAACGCTTGCGGCCACGCTTCAACGTGCTGTTACGCGACGACAAGTCTTTCCCGTTTATCCTGATCACCTCCGACCATTGGGCGCCGCAAATCCTGAAGCATCGTGGCGCTCGCACGAGGCCGGGGCGTTACTATGGGCCGTTTGCTTCGGCCGGGTCGGTCAACCGGACAATCAATGCGCTGGAACGCGCATTCCTGTTGCGCTCCTGTTCGGATTCATATTTCGAAGCCCGGACAAGACCGTGCCTGCTCCATCAGATCAAGCGCTGCTCGGCGCCTTGTACCGGGGAAATCGATTTCGCCGGCTACACGCAGCTGGTGACTGAGGCCAATGAGTTTCTCTCGGGGCGCAGCCAGTCGGTGCAGAAGGAACTGGCCGACGAAATGGATAAAGCGTCAAATGCTCTCGATTTCGAGCGTGCTGCGATTTATCGCGATCGGCTTGCGGCGTTGTCGGCAATTCAATCTCATCAGGGGATTAATCCTCGCAGCCTTGAAGAGGCCGATGTATTCGCTGTGCATCAGGCAGGCGGATTCTCATGCGTCGAGGTGTTCTTCTTCCGCACGGGTCAGAACTGGGGCAACCGCGCATACTTTCCGAAAGCGGACCGCACCATAGGCGCGAGCGAGGTTCTGGGCGCATTCCTTGCACAGTTCTATGACGACAAGCCGCCGCCACGTTGCGTTCTCGTATCGCATGATTTCGAGGAACGCGATTTGCTTGCAAAGGCGCTTACGGCAAAGTCGGAGCGCAAAGTGGAGGTCAGCGTTCCGACGCGTGGCGAGCGCAAGGAATTGGTCGAGCATGCGCTGGCCAATGCGCGCGAGGCGCTGGCCCGCAAGCTTGCCGAAACATCCTCACAGCAGAAGTTGCTCGGCGCGATGACGGAGACGTTCTCTTTGCCGCGTGCTCCACGCCGCATCGAGGTCTATGACAACAGCCACATCAGCGGCACCAACGCGGTCGGCGCCATGATCGTGGCCGGGCCGGAGGGCTTTCGCAAAAATCAGTACCGCAAATTCAACATCCGCTCGTCTGATCTCGCGCCAGGCGACGACTACGGAATGTTGCGTGAAGTACTTCAGCGTCGTTTCAAGCGACTGCTTGAGGAGAGCCCGCGCGCTGTTGCGGGCGATGTCCTCGACGTCGTCGGAGGTGACGGCGAAGATCAACCCTGGCCGGATCTGGTGCTGATCGACGGAGGTCAAGGCCAACTCAAGACCGCGCAGGAAATGCTGAGCGCACTTGGCGTTACGGATGTGCCATTGGTGGCGATTGCGAAGGGGCCGGATCGGGATGCGGGCCGGGAGACCTTTTTCGTGCCCGGCCGCGACCCGTTCAGGCTGCCGCCCCGCGATCCGTTACTTTATTTCATCGAGCGGCTGCGGGATGAGGCCCACCGCTTTGCCGTGGGGTCTCATCGCGCGCGGCGCAAGAAGGACATTCGCGAAGCAGGTTTGCAGGAAATTCCAGGAATTGGTCCGAATCGCAAACGGGCCTTGCTGCGCCATTTTGGCACTGTGAAAGCAATCGAGCGGGCGAGTCTGCCCGATCTGGCCCAGGTCCCCGGAATTAATGCGGAGACCGCGCGAAAGATATATGAGTTTTTCCACGACTCGGCGGCTCAATGAACGGGAAGCAGTGATGATTATTCAGCGCCAGGAAGATGTCACCCGGGCGGTGACGGAAGCTTTCAAGAACACGCAGCCTCCGCGGCTGCGGGAAATTCTGATATCGCTGGTGACGCATCTGCATGCGTTCGCGCGCGATGTGCACCTGACAGAAGAAGAGTTCGAGAAGGCAGTCCAGTACGTCGCCAGGCTGGGACAGAAGACCGACGACAAACACAATGAAGTGGTGCTAATGTCAGGGTCGCTCGGATTCTCGACACTGATCTGCCTCCTGAACAACGGCAACAACGGGCAGACCGAAACCACTGCCAACCTGCTTGGACCGTTCTGGCGCCTGCACTCACCCCGAACCGAAAACGGCGGTTCGATCGTGCGTTCGCCGACTCCCGGCCCTTCGCTATTCGTCAATTGCCATGTCAAGGACCAGAACGGGAAGCCAATCGCCGGCGCGGAGGTCGATATATGGCACTCCTCTCCGGAGGGATTTTATGAGCAGCAGGATCCCAAGCAGGCGCCAATGAATCTGCGCGGCAAATTCATGACCGATACTGAAGGTCATTTCGGCTTCCGCAGTGTGAAGCCCGCAGGCTATCCCATCCCGGTCGACGGTCCGGTCGGCGATCTGGTGCGCGCCACGGGACGTCACAATTATCGTCCGGCTCATCTGCATTTTTTGATTTTCAAGGAAGGCTTCAAGACTCTTATCTCGCAGGTCTATGTCAACGACGATGAGAAACTCGAGACGGACGTGCAGTTCGGCGTGACTCGTGCCCTCGTCGGCAATTATGTACGCCATAACGGGACAGCCCCGGCACCCGACGTGTCAGGCGACTGGTATTCGCTCGATCAGACTTTCGTGATGGAGCCGGGCAAAAGCCGCCTTCCGAAGCCACCAATTCAATAATCTGTCGTAATCAGTGGGGATTTGGTCACTGTGCCCGGTTGACCTGACCGCTGCATGGGTGTTCCTTCTCGGCATGAATGCCATCAGTTCCCGGACGCTCCCGGCGCGGCCGCTCGCGCTGCCAAACCTGCTTACCTATGCGCGCATTGCCGCTGTTCCGGTGGTTGTCGCATTGATGTTTTGGCAGAGCATTTTCGATGGGCCGCTGTGGCTGCGATGGGTCGCACTCGCGGTTTTCATATCGGCCGGGGTTACAGACATTCTCGATGGGTATCTCGCGCGCACCTGGGGCCAACAATCCTCGCTCGGCCGAATGCTTGATCCGATCGCGGACAAACTGCTGGTGGCGTCATGTCTGCTGATGTTGGCGGCCGAAGAAACCATCCGCGGCTGGAGCCTGCTTGCCGCAGTGGTCATTCTGTGTCGTGAAATCCTCGTATCGGGCTTGCGGGAATATCTTGCCGAACTACGCGTTGGCGTGCCGGTAACCCGTCTCGCAAAATGGAAAACCACCGGACAGATGGTTGCCGTTGGTTTTTTGATTGCTGGAGAGGCGGGCGATCGCGCTGTTTCGGCTATTGTCCATGGCGCGCCTCCGGTGGTCACCGAGATCGGCATTCTGCTGCTTTGGTTGTCCGCAATCCTGACTCTCTATACGGGTTGGGACTACATGCGCGCCGGCTTGCGGTACATGGTTGATGAATGAGTGTGAGGCTGCGTTATTTCGCCTGGGTACGTGAGCGTATCGGCAAACCCGAAGAAGTCATCGAGGCTCCCCCCGAGATAAAAACCGTCGGTGAACTGATGGCATGGCTCGCCTCCCGCGGCGAAGAGTATGCCCATGCCTTTGAAACGCCCCATGTGATCCGTGCCGCCATTGACCACCGCCATGTACGGGCTGATGCGGCAATTAAAGATGCTAGGGAAATCGCGTTTTTTCCGCCAATGACGGGTGGATAGCCTGAGCCTCGCCACCGGGTTAAATTACGACCATGATACGAACTGTGCGGTTGCAGCGCGAGCCTTTTGACGTCGCGGCGGAAGCGGCGGCGCTGACGCATGGCCGTACCGATATCGGGGCAGTCGTGACGTTCACCGGAATCTGCCGGGGTCTCGAGGATGGTCACCCGATCACAGCTCTGACCCTCGAACACTATCCTGATATGGCAGAGGCCGAGATCGAGCGTCACTTGAGCGAAGCGGCGCAGCGGTGGCCACTGCTGGGTGTCACCGTGGTTCATCGATACGGACGCATCGTGCCTGGCGAAGATATAGTTCTGGTTGTGACTGCGTCGTCCCATCGCGAAGCAGCGTTCGCAGCAGCCGAATTCCTCATGGACTATCTGAAAACGCGCGCCCCGTTCTGGAAACAAGTCGAGAAGGCTGGCAACAAGACCTGGATCGAAGCCACAGCAACTGATGATGCCGCCGCTGAACGATGGATCACGTCGCGCAGACGTCAAGCGGCGGAGTAGCCCCAGATCTGACTGCCGGAGAGCAACATGGTTCCGCTTGTAGTGGTGACGATCGCGGTCGTGACGCTGGGTGTCCGGCCTGCGCAGGCGACCCAAGTGAGCTACTTTGATGTGCCGCATGGCGCGCATCCGCACGATGTTGCGCCGGCGCCCGACGGGACCGTGTGGTACACGGCGCAACACCAAGGTGCGATCGGAATTCTCGATCCAAAAACCGGCAAAGTCACTCAAGTGTCGCTCGGATCAGACGCGGCGCCCCACGGCGTGATCGTTGGCCCTGATCGCGCTGCGTGGATCACGGAAGGGGGTCAAAATGCAATTGCTCGCGTCGACCCCGAGACCAAAACGGTGAAGCTGTTCCCACTGCCAAAAGAATTCCCCGGTGCAAACCTCAACACCGCGACTTTCGATCGCAAAGGAATTTTATGGTTTACCGGTCAAAGTGGAGTTTATGGTCGCGTCGATCCCGCCACCGGCAAGGTTGAGGCATGGAAAGCGCCGAAGGGGTTCGGCCCTTACGGGATCGCCACCACACCGGGTGGGGACGTTTGGTACGCTTCGCTTGCGGGCGATCACATCGCCAAAATCGATACCGTGAGCGGCGACGCGTTGGTAGTTCAGCCGCCCAAGTCGGGAGTTGGCCCACGCCGCATCTGGTCGGACTCCAAGGGGTTCTTGTGGGTGAGTTTCTGGAACAGTGGCGAGATCGGTCGATATGATCCAATGAACAAGGCCTGGAAGGTCTGGAGCCTGCCGAAGAGCAAGGGCGGCTGCTATGCGATTTATGTCGACAACAATGACAAGGTATGGGTTACCGATTTCATCGCCAATGCCATCCACCGATTTGATCCCGCCACCGAGACGTTCGAAAGTTTTCCGAGCGACAAGCGTGGCGCATCGGTGCGGCAGTTGCTCGGCCGACCTGGAGAAGTGTGGGGCGCTGAATCCGGTGTCGACCGGCTGGTCGTCGTGAGGGACTGAATGCTGCATGCCGCATTAGTCTGCCGCCGGAGCATTCTTTTACTGCTCGGCGGCGGCGCAGCCCTGGCTGCAGCCACAAGACTGGTCGGCGCAGACGAATCCCGCATCGATCGTCTGATCATCCAATCCCGCGTCAGGGGCACAATTTCACAGAGGATCGATTTTATCTCCGCTGCGCTGCGCGGCATCCAGTATCAGGAAAATACGCTGATTGGCGGGCCAAATCTGTCGGAAAAATTCGTTGTTCGCGATGATGCCTTCGACTGTGTGACATTTTGCGAGACCGTGCTTGCCGCCGCGATCGCATCGGATCGCAGCGAGTTCGATTCAGTCTTGCGCAATATCCGCTACCACAACGGCGTTGTCGCGTGGCGTGAGCGCAATCATTACTTCTTCGAATGGTGCCAGCACAATGTCGACAACAGCACTTGCCGATGGGTTGGTATGCAGGGTGCGCTCGACATGGAAAAAACGGTCGACTACCAGGCCGGACTTGGCAAGCGGCGTTTTGCGATGCGAGTCATCCCGAGTGCTGCATTTCTCGCCAGTAAGGACAAGCTCGAACGCGGCGACATTGTCGGATTCGTGAGCAGGCGGCCAAACCTCGACTATTTCCACACAGGCCTGATCACCTTCGACAAATCCGGCACGCTGCTGCTCCGCCACGCTTCGCAAAGACGTCGCCGTGTGCTTGACGAACCGATGGATCATTTCATCGCAGTCAACGGCGTTCGTTATGTCACGCTGCTGCGGCCGCAGGAGCCGCGCGGTCGCGCCTGATGATCAACCTCAGGCGGCTGCGGCTTTCGGCTTCACTTCGGCGGTATAGTCGTCCATCAGTGTCTTTGTGATGCCGCCTGGGTTGAAATTCCAGTCGGCGATTTCGGCAACAGCGGTCACTTCCGCCGCCGAGCCGGTAATGAAGCATTCCGAAAATCCGGTAAGCTCGTCCGGCATGATCCGGCGTTCAATCACCTCGATGCCGCGCTTGCGGGCCAGGCTGATGACCGTCTGCCGGGTGATTCCGTCGAGGAAGCAATCGGCAATCGGGGTGTGAATTTTACCATCTTTGATGAAGAAGATATTCGCGCCCGTGCACTCGGCCACGCGGCCTTCCCAGTCCAGCATCATGGCATCGGCATAACCTTTGCGCTCGGCCTTGTGCTTGGAGATCGTGCAGATCATGTACAGGCCGGCAGCCTTGGCGAGGCATGGCGCCGTTTTCGGATCGGGGCGGCGATAGTCCGCAAGGTCGAGACGGATTCCCTTGAGCCGTTGCTCAGGGTCGAAATAGCTTGGCCATTCCCAGCTCGCGATCGCAAAGTGGATCGTGTTGCTTTGTGCCGAAACGCCCATCATTTCCGATCCACGCCAAGCGATCGGCCGGACATAGGCTTCTTTCCTGCCGTTTCTATCGACGACGAGTTTTTTAGCGGCATCGATCTCGGCCACTGAATAGGGAATGTCGAAATCGAGAATATTGGCGGAGCGTTTCAGGCGCTCGGAGTGCTCGGTGCTTTTAAAGATCTGACCGCCATAAGCGCGCTCACCTTCGAATACGCAGCTGGCATAGTGCAGCCCGTG
This sequence comes from Pseudomonadota bacterium, assembly GCA_046731635.1. Taxonomy (GTDB): domain Bacteria; phylum Pseudomonadota; class Alphaproteobacteria; order Rhizobiales; family Xanthobacteraceae; genus Pseudolabrys. Next base: position 7,953 of record JBKPLN010000470.1, read on the forward strand.
GGTCAGGACGTGGACGTTGGCCTCGTTCCAGGGCACGAGCTTTCCGTCATACCAAATGACCCCTTCAAGGCGGTCATAGGACTGCGCAGCCATAATCTCCTCCTTCGCCGTGTCGCGGCGCCTCTGCCGCCGTGATGGCGCATTTTCCGCGCCCATTCCATACTTTGCGTCACCCGGTAACACCCGGTATGAGTGGCCAGCGGATCGACTTGCCCGCAATGGGTTCAGAGTGGGCGCGTTACAGCACGATCCTTTCGTCTATCGTCTGGTTTTTGTAACATAAAAACAAAATATGTCAACATGGCTGACATAATTGCGACTGGCAAAGCCCGCACAGGTGCCAGCGTGGCGGAACGCCCTGGCGGCGGACCAGCACCGGCCGAGCCCATCTGGGACATCATCGAACTTCTGTTTTTCGCCTATCGCGATTTTGTTGGCGATCCGGATGAAGTGCTCCTCAAGCTTGGTTTTGGCCGCGCCCATCATCGGGTGCTGCATTTCGTAAACCGCAACCCGGGCATAAAGGTTGCCGACCTGCTGGAGATCCTCAACATCACCAAGCAGTCGCTCGGCCGCGTGCTCAAGCAATTGGTCGACCAGGGTTACGTTCTGCAAAAGGAAGGGGCGCAAGACCGCCGTCAACGCCTGCTGTATGCGACGCCAAAAGGCGAAAGCCTCGCTCTCAGGCTGGCAGCCTTGCAGACACAGAGAATTAGCCGTGCATTTGGCGAACTCGGGCCGAATTCACACGATGCAGCGCGCCGGTTTCTCACCTCGATGATAGATGTCGACAATCGCGACGGCGTATTGCGGTTGATCGAGCGCGCCGGCCGTCATCGAAAGCGTGGTGCCGAGTGAGGGAGGAATCTCGGCGATGACACTGCCCGCGACTCCTCCCGACGACGCTCCGCATCTGCTGGTGGTCGATGACGATCGCCGCATCCGCGATTTGCTCTCGAGGTTTCTGGCAAGCGAGGGCTATCGGGTGACGACTGCGGAGACTTCGGCGGACGCGCGCGCGAAACTGAAAGGCCTGAGCTTCGACTTGCTTGTTCTCGATGTAATGATGCCGGGCGAAACCGGTTTCGATCTCGCCAAGGCTATTCGCGGCGATTCCGACGTGCCGATCTTGATGTTGACTGCCCGCGACGCCGCGGAAAGCCGTATCAGAGGTCTCGAAATAGGCGCTGATGATTATCTCTCGAAACCATTCGAACCTCGCGAGCTGTCGCTGCGCATTGCCAACATCCTCAAACGGGCGCAGCCTGCTGCGCCATCGCCGGCGGAATCGGTCCGCTTTGGGCCATTCGTGTATCACCTTGCGCGGGGTGAATTGCGGAAAGGGGAAGAGATTATCCGGTTGACGGACCGCGAGCGTGAGATGTTGCGGGTCCTCGCGCACTCGCCCGGCGAAACGGTGCCGCGTTTGTCGCTCGCCGGCAATGGTGGCTCAGTCAGCGAGAGGGCAGTAGACGTGCAGGTCAATCGTCTGCGTCGCAAGATCGAACATAACCCTGCGAATCCGCTGTTTGTGCAAACGGTGCGGGGCATTGGCTATCGCCTGGTGATTACCTCATGACCAGCCTGGATATCAGCAATGGTGTCCGCAATGCGCTTACGCGTCTGCGTGAAGCCTGGGAGTGGTACGACGCGATCCCACCCGTGCGACGCATTCACAGCGCGCTTGCCCAGGTAACTGATGGCTGGCGTCGGGTAAGCCATTGGGTCAACGGCTTCATGCCGAAAGGGCTCTACGCGCGAGCCCTGCTGATCATCATCGCGCCAATGGTGATTTTGCAATCCGTGATCGCATTTGTATTCATGGAGCGGCATTGGAACGTTGTCACGAAGCGGCTTTCCGCCAGTGTCGTGCAGGATGTCGCGGCGCTCATCGATATTTACAGCGCCTACCCGCAGGATCCGGATCATGCGCAGATCCGGCGTATCGCGCAGCAGCGACTCGGGCTGGTGGTTGATTTCCTGCCGTCGACCGACATGCCTCCGCCCGGACCCAAGCCGTTCTTTTCGCTGCTGGATCAGGCGCTTTCCGACGAACTGCGCAAGCAGATCGGCCGGCCTTATTGGATCGACACTGTCGGCAAATCGGCACTGCTGGAGATTCGGGTCCAGCTTGACAACGCAGTGATGCGCACATTCGCGCGCCGAAGCGCAGCTTATGTCTCCAATTCGGAAATTTTCCTGCTCTGGATGGTCGGCACCTCGACGGTGCTGCTCACTGTTGCGATCATTTTTTTGCGCAAACAGATCAAGCCCATACTCCGCCTTGCTGACGCCGCCGAGAGCTTCGGCAAGGGGCGCGAGGTGCCGAATTTCCGCCCGCGCGGCGCTCGGGAGGTGCGGCGCGCGGCGGCCGCTTTCATCGAAATGAAGACGCGCATCGAGCGCGCGATCGAGCAACGCACAGCCATGCTTGCAGGCGTGTCGCACGACTTGCGAACTGTTCTCACGCGCTTCAAGCTCGAGCTTGCGCTGATCGACGACTCGCCGGAAGTCGAGGCGATGAAGAAGGACGTCGACGAAATGGCGCGCATGCTGGAAGCCTATCTGGCTTTCGCGCGCGGCGACAGCGGCGAGACTTCTGCGCCCACCGATATGGCTGAATTCCTTGAGGAGCTACGGCTCGACGCGGAACGTCACGGCCACAAGACAAGCGTCGTCTTCCATGGCCCACCAATCGTCACGGTTCGGCCGGCGGCATTCAAGCGTTGCCTCAGCAATCTGGTTTCCAACGCGGCACGCTTCGCGCCGACGATTGCGATCTCCGGTCACCGCGATCACCGCTATCTCACCGTAACGGTGGACGATGACGGCCCGGGCATACCGGCGAGCTTGCGAGAGGATGTGTTCAAGCCCTTCCTGCGGCTCGACGACGCACGCAACCAGGATGAAGGTGGTACCGGGCTCGGCTTGGCGATTGCGCGCGATATCGCGCGATCCCATGGCGGCGATATTACGCTGGGCGATAGCCCGCTTGGCGGATTGCGGGCGACGGTGCGAGTACCGGTTTAAGCCGCCTCTGCTTCCTCACCGCGTGTGCGACGACGGCGGCGCGGCCCACGCAAGACGCATTTTGGAATGGCGCAAAGGTCGTCAAGGAAACCTGCCCACCGTTCCGCGCTGATCAGGCTGCGGTCGAGCGTTGCCATAGTCCTGTCCAGGGCCTGGTCCTCGTCGTCGACCCAGACGGACAGTACGCGCCCAAACATGAGCGCCGCACCTTGCGCGCGCAGGGCGCCGCGGGGGCCCGACGCATTGATGCCCGCAGCTTCCAGCATCCAGTGCTGCGAACGCACCGACATCCCATTCAACGCGAACGCAAGTCCCGGATTGCGCCGGGCCGAAATTATGAGGGAACGCACTGCTTCTTTGTACGGGGCGAGGGCGTCGAGGCGCCGCATCAGCACGTCGAAGAGACGCTCGCGCGGCGGCTCGTCCTCCATCATCGCATTGGTGCCGGCAAGCACGAGACGATCGATCTCCCTGATGTGCGCCGCGAGAATGGCCAGCTTGGAGCCGAACTCAGCGCGCAATTGTGAAAGCTTTACTCCGGCTTGGCCGGCTACTTCGGCAAGACCAATGTCCTCGAACCGACGTGTCGCCAGGAGGGTCATGAGGGCACTTATCGCCTTCTCCCGGTCGCCGGTGCCGCGGGTTGGCGGCGGAGGGGGAGAAGTTGAAGTCCTACGTTGACGTTTCGACCTGCGCGCCATGACGGCCTCCCATTGGCATTTTTATACCCTTCAATTTAGGTCCGTGATGGCGACGGTTCTAGGGCGGAACCTAGCCCGCGAGGTCGCGCGACCGGCGGGTGGCCGCCTCGATGGCCTGCGTCAATAGGCGTTCGAGGCCTTCAGGCCCCATGAGCACCTCGAGTGCTGCAGCCGTCGTGCCGCCCGGCGAGGTCACATTCTGTCGCAGGGTCGCGGCGTCAACATCGGATCGGTGGATCAACTCGCCGGCCCCGGCAACGGTTTCACGTGCAAGCCGGGTCGCCAGCGCAGGTGGCAGTCCGGACGCGATACCTCCGCTGGCCATCGCTTCCGCCAGCAAGAATACGTACGCCGGACCTGAACCTGACAGTGCAGTTACTGCGTCCATAAGACGCTCGTCGCGGACCCATTCCACTTCGCCGATTGCCGCGAGCAGGCTCGATGCCTGATTGCGGTGCTGGCCCGAGATATTTGCATTGGCGACTGCAACGCTGATGCCACGGCCAATGGCTGCAGGCGTGTTTGGCATGGCTCGCACGATTGCCGTGCGAGGCGGCAGTGAGTTTTCGAGGAATCCGATGGTACGCCCCGCCATAATGGACAGAACCAACGTGGATTTATCGATGTATCCGGAGAGAGGCTGCAGCGCCTCAGACGCGCTCTGCGGCTTTACGGCAATCACTACAGCGGCGGCCACTGTTGCTTTGTTTTTCGGATTAAGCCGGAGGCCTCGCCGCGCCAGTGACTTCAGCATTTTGCCTGGCTGTGGTTCGATGACCACGATCTGCCTTGGCTTGAGACCGCGTGCCAGCCACCCGTCGAGCATTGCGCTGCCCATCTTGCCGGCGCCAACGAGGACAAGGGTGCCGCGAAATTTGGCTAGCGTTTTGGCAACACGGTTCGCCATGGCCGATCACCGGCCTTATGCCTCGCCCGAGGTCTCGAACATAGCGGCGTCGAGTGCATCGCGCGCAGTTTTGCCGGCCCAGACCACGAATTGAAAAGCAGTAAAGTACCGCTCGCAAGCCTCAAGTGCAGTACCGAGCAGTGCCTCGCACTGTTTGCCGGAAGCTTCGGTGCCGCCCGCCAGTACCAGCGCGTGCCGAAACATGATCATTCCCTCGGCATTCCAATGGTCGAAATGCCCGACCCAGAGCCGCTCATTGATCAGGGACATCAGCGCTTGCACCTCGGCGCGCCTTCGTTCCGGCACTCGCAAATCGAAAGCACAAGCCAGATGCAGGGCCTCGATGTCCCCCATCCACGTGTAGGAGAGCTGATAGTCGGTCCAGCGGCCGGTGACCAGAATGGTAATTTCGTCATCGCTGGAACGCTCGAATGACCAGTCGTTGCCCGCTGCCAAGCGCTCCACAACGTCAAGAGGATTGATTCGAGATTCTTCTGCGAGGCTGGCCAGGGACATGACGTCTCCGCTTGGCTAAATTGAGCGAGAGGAAACGCACGCCACCACATGCACGGACCGGGCAAGACTCCAGGAGGGGCCTAGCTACCAGTTGACGCTGAGCTTACGGGATGTCTTGACGGCGAAAACGAATCACCAAGCGATTCGACTATAACCTGCTTGATTCCGCTCGCCAAAGACATCGTCAAGTGCCATGAGCCGTGATTTGCCCGTCATAGGCAACCCGGCGGAGCCGACTCTCCACAGCCATTGCTTCGTCACCGATTACTCAGCGGTGGATAATTTCGTCCCGATCAACTGGAGTGAGCGCAGCGAGCCAAGATTGAATCGGACGCACGCACTCAGCTTGCATTGGCGTCGGGATCGGCGCTTTCGCACTATCTGGAATAGCGAGAATCTGTGACTCAGTCGAAAAGGCTTGAGACCGACTCTTCGGCGGCGGTACGCCCGATTGCCTCGCCGATCAGGGACGCTATTTCCAGAATACGAATATTTCCGGCAGCTAGAATTTCCTTTGTTGGCTGAATCGAGTCCGTGATCACAAGCTCCTCGAGCCGAGAGTTCGAGATGCGCTTGGCGGCGCCTCCTGACAACACGCCATGACTGATGTAGGCGTGGACCGCCTTGGCTTTGTTTTCGAGCAAGGCGTCGGCAGCATTTACGAGCGTACCGCCGGAATCGACGATGTCGTCCACTAGAACGCAGGTATAACCGGCAACATCACCAATCACGTTCATCACTTCGGATTCGCCGGGGCGTTCACGACGTTTGTCGATGATGGCAAGCGGCGCGTTGATGCGTTTCGCCAGCCCACGAGCGCGCACCACGCCGCCGACGTCGGGCGAAACGACCATGACATTGTCGAGCTTCAACCTCTCGCGGATGTCGCGAACCATCACCGGCGACGCATAGAGGTTATCGGTTGGGATATCGAAAAATCCCTGGATCTGACCGGCGTGCAGGTCGAGCGTCATGACACGGTCTGCACCGGCGCGAGTGATCAGGTTGGCCACGAGCTTCGCGGAGATTGGCGTTCGGGGGCCAGGCTTGCGATCCTGGCGGGCGTAACCAAAGTAGGGAATAACCGCGGTGATGCGGCGCGCGGAGGAGCGTCGGAGCGCGTCGATTATGATAAGCAGCTCCATCAAGTGATCGTTGGCCGGAAAGGAAGTCGACTGGATCACGAAAACGTCCGCGCCGCGCACGTTTTCCTGAATTTCGACGAAAATTTCCATGTCCGCAAACCGGCGGACGACTGCTTTGGTCAGCGGAAGTTTGAGATAATTCGCGATGCCTTTTGCCAGCGCGGGATTGGAATTGCCGGCGACGAGCTTGATCGCTCCGTTCTTGCCCGACATCTTGAGCCCTCGCCCTCACTCCCCACCACAGGCGGCGTGGTCATAACAAGGCAGGCACGGCGCGGCAATACACCAGTAGGGCTTTGTCCCTCAGCCTTTGTGCGAAAGACGGCTCGCCAATCAACGGCCGGACGCTGCAAGTGTCAGGGCCTCTCGGGCCGGCACCGCGGCAGTTCTTGGCCTCCGGGGCGGTAGAGGAACAGGTTCGGCATCGTCGGTGGCGGCCTCAGCAGCAACGGTCTGCACAGGATCCGCCGACGGGTGGAAAATGCGGAATATTCCCGCAGCTTCGGGTGACGATTCCTGCATGTCAGCCATCGCCACTTGCGGGTCGCTCGTCGGCAAAGTGCCAGGGGCCACCGCAGGCGAGGTCAGGAACGCTGCAATCTGTTCGATGCTGTTGCGGGCAATGCGGCCGAGCATTGCGTCGTCGGCAGCCGCCCAGGCGTCCCGAGGGCGACCCTTTGCCGTCTCCTCGCCGCTGATGCGAAGCGCGCGATGCTCGTCCTGATCAAAGACATCCCATACCCAGGAGACTGTCGTTTGATGCTTAGTTACTTTAACAGCAAGATAGCCTCGCACGCGGTAAGCCGACGACTGTTCGCGTGAGATGACCGCAAGCCGGCGTGCCTGCGCCTCTTCATTCAGATTCTGCACCAGCTTCTGGAATTGACCGGGCGGCAGACCGTCAAGCGAATCGAACGCGACCGTGGCTCCGCGCGGTTGCGCAGGCGACAATGCCTGGCCATCGGGATTGCACCCCGCCAGGGCCAGCGCCCAGATCAAAATGAAAGCTGATCGTGGGACGCACGACAACGCATCGGTCGCGCGGCGACCCCAACTGGACCCCATCAGATACCCCCCGCGGCCTTATCTTTGATCTTGGTTCTGCGGCCGAGGGAAAGCGTAGCGAAAAGGCCCCACTAGAGTCTAGCTAAAGACGCGCACCCCGATTGTCGCCGATGCGCTAATCGGCAAGCGCAATGGCATTGATGTGCCGGCCGTAATCAGGTTCGCCATTGTGGGTTGTGCGCCGATAGCTGAAGAACCGATCCGGCTCCGCG
>JBKPLN010000471.1:0-5739 GCA_046731635.1 Pseudomonadota bacterium
GGTTGATGTTCTGGATCGGCTGGAAATAAATGGCGATGCCCGGAACGACATTGGCCGTCTGGCGCAGACGGGCCAGGATGGTTTGCAGACTGTCACGCTCCTTCCGCGGCTTCAGCGCAACCAGCATGCGCCCGCTGTTGCCGACCGAGTTGGGCCCGCCGGTGCCCACTGTTGAGTTCACGTACGCCACGGCCGCATCGGCGCGCACGACCTCGGCCACCTTACGCTGAAGATCCGACAGCGCCGGAAACGAAACGTCGGTCGCACCTTCCGTGATACCGATGACGTACCCGGTATCCTCCGTCGGAAAGAAGCCTTTGGGCACGACGACATAAAGAACAATCGTCGTGAAGAAAGTAGCGATGGTGACCCCGAGCATGACCGACTTGAACGCAAGGACGCGATCGAGCGTCCATTGGTAGGTGCTCAGCATGCCCTCGAAAAATCGCTCGAAGATCCGCAACAGGAAGAACTGCTTCTCGCCTTCAGGGCGATGGGCGCGGAGCACGCGCGCGCACAGCATCGGTGTCAGCGTCAGCGATACGAACCCGGAGACCACGATCGCGACTGCGATTGAAACGGCGAACTCGCGGAAAACGCGGCCAACCATGCCGCCCATGAGCAAAACCGGGATGAACACCGCGATCAGCGAAAAGGTGATCGATATGATCGTGAAGCCAATCTCGCGCGAGCCCTTCAGCGCAGCCTCGAATGGTCGCATGCCGCCTTCGATGTGGCGCACGATGTTTTCCAGCATGACGATCGCGTCGTCGACCACGAAACCGACCGATAGCGTGAGAGCCAGCAGCGTCATGTTGTTGATCGAGTAGCCAAAAGCATACATGGCTGCGAAGGTGCCGATCAGCGATACGGGCACAGCGAGCGCCGGAATGATCGTCGCCGACACTTTGCGCAGGAACAGGAAGATCACCAGGATGACAAGCGAAATGGCGATCGCCAGCGTTTCCTGCACGTCGATCACCGCCGCGCGAATTGACAGCGAGCGGTCGAACAAGGTCTCCATCTGGATCGAAGGCGGCACTTGCGCCCGCATGGTCGGCATGTTTTGCCGCACAAGGTCGACGACCTGGACCGTATTGGCATCGGGCTGACGCTGGATCGCCAGCACAATCGCGCGCTCGCCGTTGTACCAGGTGGCGATCTTGTCGTTCTCGACGCTGTCGATGACACGAGCGATCTGATTGAGCTTGATCGGAGAGCCGTTGCGGTAGGCGACGACGACGTCACGATAGTCGGCGGCGTGCGGCATCGCGCTGGTGGCAGCCAGCGTGACGCTTTGCTTTGGTCCGGTCAGCACGCCGACCGGCGTGCTCGAATTGGCCTTGGCCACGACACTGCGCACGTCCTCGAGCGAGATGTTTCGGGCGGCCGCCTCAGTCGGATTGACCTGGACGCGAACGGCGAACTTTTGCGCACCATAAACGAGAACCTGCGCCACGCCCGGCAACTGCGAGATCTGCGGCGCCAGAACGGTCTCTGCATAATCGTTGATCGTCGACAGCGGCACGGTGTCGGAGCGCAAACTGATGTAGAGCACCGGGAAGTCGCCCGGATTCACCTTGCGGAATGACGGTGGTGTCGTCATCTCGATCGGCAGCAGGCGTGCCGCGGTGGCGAGCGCGGTCTGAACGTCGAGCGCCGCGCCGTCGATATTGCGGCCGAGATCGAACTGAATGGTGATTTGCGCCAGGCCCAGTGAAGACGTCGAATTCATCGACGAGATGCCGGAAATGGTCGACAGCTGACGCTCGATCGGCGCTGCAACGGAAGATGCCATTGTTTCCGGACTGGCGCCGGGAAATTGCGCCGTGATCTGGATGGTCGGGAAGTCGACCGCCGGCAAAGCCGCAACCGGCAACAGGCGATAGGCAAAGATGCCGAAAACGATCAGCGACGCCGTCACTAGCGTCGTCAGCACCGGGCGGCGGATGCAGGTCTCCGAGATATTCATGGCTCAGTTGCCCGCGACCTTCGGCGGACGCGGGTTCACCCGGGTCCCATTCGACAACAGCAGCTGTCCATCGGTGACAACCGTTTCCCCCCCGTTGAGGCCGGATGCGATGATGCTTTCGCTGCCAACCGTGCGGTCGACTTTCACCGGTTGTGTGTGGGCGGCTCCGTCCTTCACGACAAAAACGAAAGTACCCGTCTGGCTGATTTGCACGGCATTGGAGGGCACCACCACGCCCTCTTCATTTCTCAAGGTCATCTCGGTGTTTACCAGCGTGCCGGGCCAGAGCAGTTCGTCCTGGTTTGGCATGGTGGCGCGCACCATGGCCATGCCGGTCGCGGGATCGACGGTATTTTCGATCATCGTGACCTGGCCGGTGGCCCGCTTCTGCTCGCCGGGCACGATTGCTTCAACGGTTGCCGTTTCGGCCGCGATGGCTTTGCGGATGTCGGGAAGGTTTTTCTGCGGCACCGAGAAGCTGACATAGACCGGCATCGTCTGATTGATTGTCGCCATCGGCGTCGTATCGGCCTGGCGCACAAAATTTCCGATCTTGACGTTCGCCATGCTGATGCGGCCAGAAATCGGCGCGCGGATCGAGCAGAAATCGAGTTGAACCTTCAGATTTTCGAGCTGTGCCCGGTTCGATTCAGCCGTGGCGCGCGAGACGTTGACGGCGGTTCGCGCGTTGTTGAGGGTGACGATGGGCGTGGCATTCCTCGCCGCAAGTTCGGTGTATCGTTCGACGTCACGCTGTGACTGCTCGAGTGTGGACTGGGCACCATCGATCACGGCCTGCACGCGCTTCATGTCGGCTTGAATCTGCCGGCAATCGAGCGTGAAAAGCAGATCCCCTTTTTGCACGGTGGCACCGTCGCGGAAGTGGACGCCGGTGATCGTAGTATCGACCTGCGTTTTGATGGCGACGCTAGCCATGGGAGTGACATTGCCGAGGGCGGTGAGGCGCACAGGCATCGATTTGCGCTCGGCGGTAGCGGTTTCCACCGGCACCACGCGAGTCTGCGCCTGCGAACGGGCCGCAACCCCGTCCGTGGTCCACAGACCGCGCGCAAACACGGCTATACCGATCAGGGCGACGGCCGCCCCCCCAATGAGCCAGGTTCGCTTGATCATCGGCAGTTTTCGGTCCGGACTCATGTGCGCCTGCCCGGACGCTCCCTAATTCGCGGAATGGCTTGTTTCTCCAACCAATTCGGCCTCCGCGTTGCCGGTTGTCCTAGCATATAAACGTTTACCAGTGCATATACCTGCGCTTGCAGATAAACACGGTGAATACAGCCTTATTCGCCCCTGTCCGGACCCCCAAAAACCCATGCGTATTGCCACCTGGAACGTCAATTCCATCCGCCAGCGCATGGATAACCTGCAGGCCTGGCTCAACGAGCGGCAGCCCGACATTGTCTGCCTGCAGGAGATCAAATGCACCGATGACGCCTTTCCGCGGGAGCCATTCGAGGCGCTCGGCTACAACGTGGCCGTGCATGGGCAGAAGACTTTTAACGGTGTCGCGCTCCTGTCCAAGTTTCCATTTGACGAGGTGGCGCCCGGACTGATCGGCGACGAGGCGGACGTGCAGGCGCGCTTTCTTGAAGCGATCGTTTCAACCAAGAGCGGCGTGATGCGCGTGGTCAGCCTCTATCTGCCCAATGGCAACCCGCCGCAAAGCGATAAGTACGCGTACAAGATCAATTGGATGGCGCGGCTCATTAATTTCTCGCATGAGCGACTTAAACTGGAGGAGCCGATGCTGTTGGCGGGCGACTACAACGTGATCCCGGCCGCCGCCGACGCTCGTCGCCCGGAAGCGTGGAAAAGCGACGCACTCTTTCTGCCCCAGACGCGGGAAAAATTCCGCGCTCTCGTCAATCTCGGCCTGACCGATGCAATACGCGCGGTAAGCGATGCGTCCGATCTCTATACGTTCTGGGATTACCAGGCCGGTGCCTGGGCCAAGGATGACGGGATTCGCATCGATCATCTGCTGCTGTCGCCGCAAGCCGCCGACCGCCTGGTCGCCGCAGGCATCGACCACCACGTGCGCGGCTGGGACAAGCCGTCCGACCATGTCCCCGTCTATGTAGATCTGGATATTGCGGGGCGATGACAGAACCCGTTCATTCCCGCGTAAGCGGGAATCCAGAGTCAAAACGCTGCGAAAATTTTTTGTGTGCTGGGTCCCCGCTTTCGCGGGGACGAACGGAAATAGCGCCTATTCCCGCCGCATCTCGAGCCAATTGCGGAGATACACCGCTGCCAAGGCGCGTTCGTCCTCGCTCGCCTGCTTCATCGCGCTGTCATAGAGCTTGGTAATCCAGCCCTGGTCGGTGCGGGCATTGTCCTTGGCGAGCGCGAGCCACATCAGTCCGCGCGCGGCCTGGCGCGGAACGTGATCGCCCTCGAACAGCATGGCGCCGAGCATCGCCTGCGCCTCGCATTGGCCCTTCTGCGCGGAAAGCCCGAACCATCGCGCGGCCTGGCGCGGATCGCGCGGCGCACCGGTGCCGTTGAGATAGAGCCGCGCGAGATAGTATTGCGCATCGGGATCGCGGAAGTACGACGCCGCATAGGCGAACATCTCGCGTGCCCGTTGCGGGTCGCGTTTGATGTCGGTCTTCGGAATGCCGTCCAGGTAATAGTGCCCCAGCGCAACGAACGCGTTGGCGACAAAGCGCGCCTGCGGCGTGTCCGGATTGTCGTCGGCGTGGCTGTCGGCGATGCGGCGGAAATATTCAAACGCCTTAAGGTCGTTCTGGGTAACGCCGTCACCTTCCGCATACATGCGGCCGAGCTTCCACTGCGCGATGGCGTGACCTTTTTCGGCAGCGTATTCGAGCGAGTTCACCGCCTTGACGGTTTCGCCTGCCTTGAGCCAGTTCGCGCCCGAGCGGAACGCCTCCATCGGCGTCATTGGCGGCGGACCCACGCTGGCGTCGGTCTTGCTGCCGTCGAGCGCGTGCGCAGGCGCGGTGGCCAAAAGGGCGCCGATCAGCATTGCGCGCAACAGGCTCTCAACTGTCCGCATAGCACTCTTTCTCGGCCGCGCCGCCGGGGTGCGTCACTGCGCCTTTGACGGCGGGACCAACCTGTTGCGCGTACTTCCACAAGTAACCGGATCCGTATTCGCTCTCGCGCGCCTTCCATTGGCTCTTGCGCTTGGCCAGTTCATCCGCGGAAAGCTTGACGTCGAGCGTGCCTTTCACCGCATCGATCTCGATGATGTCGCCGTCGCGGATGAGCCCGATCGGCCCCCCGATCGCAGCCTCGGGGCCGACGTGGCCGACGCAGAACCCGCGCGTTGCGCCGGAGAAACGACCGTCGGTGATCAGCGCGACCTTTTCGCCGGCGCCCTGACCATAAAGGGCGGCAGTGGTAGAAAGCATCTCGCGCATGCCGGGACCGCCGCGCGGCCCCTCGTAGCGGATCACCAGCACGTCGCCGTCCTTGTATTTGCGGTTCTTGACCGCGTCGAAGCAGGCTTCCTCGCCATCGAAGCAGCGCGCCGGGCCGCTGAATTTGAGGGTTTTCATGCCGGCGATTTTCACGATCGCGCCCTCAGGCGCGAGGTTGCCCTTGAGCCCGACCACACCGCCGGTAGGCAGCAACGGCTTGTCTGCAGGATGCACGACGTCCTGATCGGGATTCCATTTCACGTTTTTCAGATTTTCGGCAATCGTGCGCCCGGTCACCGTCAGGCAGTCGCCGTGCAGATAACCGTGATCCAGAAGGGTTTTCATCAAGAGCGGCAC
>JBKPLN010000472.1:0-1546 GCA_046731635.1 Pseudomonadota bacterium
GTAATCAGGTTCGCCATTGTGGGTTGTGCGCCGATAGCTGAAGAACCGATCCGGCTCCGCGTAAGTGCACAGGCCGAGATCTTCGAATTGTGCGATGCCGGCATGCCGAACGCGCGCCCCGATGTAGCCGGCCAGATCAAACAGCGCGTGCTCCCGTTTTTGCGACGGCGCGAAGAAACGCGCATTGGCTGCATCCGCCGAAAGAAAACGTTCAACGAATTCCGGACCGACCTCATAGTTTTGTTGTCGGATCGTCGGACCGAGCGCGGCGGTCATTGCTTTGCGATCAGCGCCGAGTCGCTCCATCGCAGCGATAGTGGCTTCAATCACGCCTGTAAGCGCGCCGCGCCAACCGGCATGTGCGGCGCCGATTACGCGCGCATCGCTATCCGCCAGCAGCAGCGGTCCGCAATCGGCCGTCGACACCCCAATCGCCAACCGCGGCACCCGCGTGACGATTGCGTCTCCCCGCGGTCGAGCATCGCGCGTCCATGGCTGTTCGGCCACGACCACGTCGGGCGAATGGACCTGATAAGCGGTCAGCAGGCGATCGGGGCTCACGCCCAATATTGCCGCCATCCGCGCGCGGTTCTCGGCGACATTTTCGGGCCGATCGTTGGAACCAACACCACCGTTGAGCGAGGCATACACGCCGGGCGAAACACCGCCGGAGCGCGTAAAAAAGGCGTGACGAATATTCGCGAGCGGAGCGAGTATGGCGGCTTGCAGCATCGTTCAGCCTGGATGACCCATCGCTTCCATTGGCCCGATAGATAAGATGCCCATCGATGTACGACCAGTTATTTCGTTTCGAAGCCCGGGGGCACGCCAAGTGCGGGATGCGCGAAGGCAGCAACCTTGAACAGCTCACCCATGGCGCTCCGATTATGACCGATCAGCCGTTCAAGCGCAGAATCGATTTCACGGGCTTGTGCGCCCTTGGCTCTCAAGGCCGCAGCGCGGTGCTCGATGCCGAGACATCGCAGGAATTGCGACTGCTCGATCGGGCCGAAGCCGATTGCGCCCATGGCCTCGACCGCTCGGGTCAGCGCCTGAAAATCTACATGAGCAGTCAGGTCCAGGCTGCCGGGGGACGTAAGAGGATCTGCATAGGCATGCTGACCAACAGCCTGCAGGGTTTCCCCAAGGCCTGTTTCGGTATGACCATAGTCGATCACGAGTGCGGCGCCTCGATCGTCTGCTGCGCGCCGCCCAAGTTCCATTGCCGCAGTGTCGGCGCGCCATTCAAAAATCGCGCCGGCCCGCGGCGCACGCAGCGCAGCCGGTAGGAGCGTGTGAAAAAAAGGAATCGGTTCAGGAGCAATTGTGAAAGCCAGTTGCCCAGAAGCGTCAATCTGAACGCGACGCTCGTGCCATCCACGCTCTGTTTTTACGGCCTGATTGACAGGCAAAGCATCGAAAAACTCATTGGCTAAAGTGATCGCTGGTCCTTTCGGCACTTCTGCAAGGGCGGAATGCCAAAAGACCGGAACACCTGCGTCTGCCAGCGCCTTTTCCTGTTGCGCTTGCAGAAGGGGGCTGAGCT
>JBKPLN010000473.1:0-6134 GCA_046731635.1 Pseudomonadota bacterium
AGATCGCCATGGGCTATCGCGGCTACGGCCTGCCGATTTCCGAGGTGATTTCGGAAGGCAATGTTGGCCTGATGCAGGCGGTCAAGCGCTTTGAGCCCGAGAAGGGCTTTCGCCTCGCCACCTATGCAATGTGGTGGATCAAGGCGGCGATCCAGGAATACATCCTGCGCTCGTGGTCGCTGGTGAAGATGGGTACCACCGCCAATCAGAAGAAGCTGTTCTTCAACCTGCGCAAGGCGAAGAGCAAGATTTCAGCGCTCGAGGAGGGCGACCTGCGGCCCGAACAGGTGCAGACGATCGCCAAGCGCCTCGGCGTCACCGAGCAGGACGTGATCGACATGAACCGCCGGCTCGGCGGCGACGCGTCGCTCAATTCGCCGATCCGCGACGATGGCGAAAGCGGCGAATGGCAGGATTGGCTTGTCGATGAGGCGCCGAGCCAGGAGCGCATTCTCGCCGAGAGCGAGGAGAGCGACAATCGGCACAAGGCGCTGGTCTCCGCGCTCGACGTCCTCAATGAGCGCGAGCGGCGCATCTTCGAGGCCAGGCGATTGGCCGACGATCCGATCACCCTCGAGGAGCTTGCAGCCGAGTTCGGTGTGTCGCGCGAGCGCGTGCGCCAGATTGAGGTGCGCGCCTTCGAAAAGGTGCAGAAGGCCGTCAAGAATCGCATGGCGGCGTTGGAGCAGCCGGTGGAAACACCGGCCGTCGCAGCGCACTAACAGCGAAGCGGTTCAGCTCAAAGTGGTTGCGGCCGGGCCCCTGCCCGGCCGTTCTTCTATGCGTTCGTCCCTGTACAAGCGGGACTTGGCAGCCGTCATGGCCCGGCTCCCCGTTCGTCCCCGCGAAAGCGGGGACCAAGCACCGCATTCCCGCCTGCGCGGGAGGGAATGAACGGAGTGGTGGCCGCAGGACAATCACTGCCCCCAAGCCCGGAAAGCCTCTTCGAAAGCCCGCGCACCGGGTGTGCCTTTCTCCATTGCCAGGATGGCACGCTTGCCGCTGGTGTAGACGACGGGCACGTCGAACCAGTCCCGTTCCTTGAGCAGCTGGACATTGCGTTGCTGGTCGGCCTCCACAGCCGACAGGCCGATCAGGAAATAATTGTTGGTCACTTTCACAGCGAGACCGGCGAGCGGAACTCCCCGCGCCTGTTCATTCTGTTTCATCAACACACCCGGCACATTGCCGATCCCGCCTTCTGGAAAATCCGCCGGCAGCGTAAACATGATTTCAATGGTGTGGCTCGCGGGCAGCGCCTTGTCCGTGTTGCGGCGGAGCGACCAAGTCATGCGCACCTTGCGTTCGGGTATTTCGATGTCGGCGCGAATAGCGAGCTCGGGCGCCAAACCCGGCCCCGGCGAGACCGTCTCTGTTCGCCACAGTGCAGAGCCGACGTAGCGCTTGCCCTGCGGATCGTTCGGATCCTCGTCGTAGAGCACGACCTTCTGCGCAACTGAGGCCGCGGGAGCGTTGGCTGTGTCTGTCGATGTCTGGCCGGATTGGCCGATGCGATCGGAAATTTTGGGACGAGTCGTGGGCTGCGCTGTGTCTTTCGGTTTCGCAGGCTGGGAACGAAAGCTTGCCACCATCGAACTGATGGCCTGGCGTTGCCAATAGCCGACACCGACAAGACCGGCGATCACGGCAATCAGGATTCCCCATTTGATGAGCCCACCATATGACCGGGCCGGCCGCGTAAAGAGTTCTTCATCGTCGTCGTAGGCGGGCGGCAAAGGCGGCGGGTAGTCGCCGTGCAACTTTTCATCGGTCAGCGGCGGCTCGGTGACACGAGAGGAACGATTGGTTCTGCGAGGCTCAAACTGTGACGCCGGCTCGGGCATCGCCTGATATGTTTCATGAGCGGCGCGCTTCGCGTGGGCCGCGGCGCTTCCCAAACCTTCGGCTTCGGCAACGGTTTCCCGAAAATCGCGCAGCCCCCGGTCCCGCAGCGATGCCTCGCCGGATTCCGACTCGGAAATGTCGGGACGCGGCCGCTTGGCCGTTTCCGCCTCGACCTTCCGGATCGCCTCCTCCAACGCCAGTCGTTCACGAGTAATGTCCGTCTCATCGAGCGCAGGCACCACACCGCGCAACTGGGAAACCAGCGCCGCGCGCGCGCGGTCGTACAAGGCGCGGCGATTTTCGCCCGTGTTCTTGTCCAGGCCATTAACCGCGCGCTCGATGAGGGGATAGTAGTCAGCCATCGTGCTTATTGTGCTTGATTCATATCCCATGGGGAAAGCCTGTCATCGGCACGAAAGCAGGTTTGACCCCCGGTTCTTTGGTTTGCCCGATCATACCTCAAATGGATTTTTCATGAGGATCGTGTCCTCACGTTCGGGGCTGGTCGACAACAGGGCAACCGGACACCCGACAAGCTCCTCGATGCGCCGCACGTATTTTATCGCTTGCGCCGGCAACTGTGCCCAGGACCGGGCGCGTGCGGTCGGCTGTTTCCAGCCGCCGATGCTCTCATAGACCGGCTCTGCGCGCGCCTGCGCCTGTTCGCCGGCGGGAAGATAATCGATCTCGCGTCCGTCGAGCCGATAGCCCACGCAGACTTTGATTTCATCGAAGCCGTCTAGAATGTCGAGTTTGGTCAATGCAAGGCCATCAATGCCGCAGGTCCGAACAGTTTGTCGCACCAGGACCGCATCAAACCAGCCGCATCGGCGAGCCCTGCCCGTGACGGTGCCAAATTCGCGGCCCCGCTCGCCGAGGGTCTTGC
The DNA here is from genome assembly GCA_046731635.1 of Pseudomonadota bacterium. Classification (GTDB taxonomy): domain Bacteria; phylum Pseudomonadota; class Alphaproteobacteria; order Rhizobiales; family Xanthobacteraceae; genus Pseudolabrys. The sequence continues at coordinate 2,732 of JBKPLN010000473.1, forward strand.
CAATAGCATTGTCCATCTGATCGGTCGGGAACGGACCCAGGCCGACGCGCGTGGTGTAAGCCTTGCAGATGCCGAGCACGTAATCGATGGCATTGGGACCGAGCCCAGAGCCGGTTGCTGCCTGTGCGGCGACGGTGTTCGATGATGTCACATACGGGTAAGTGCCGTGGTCGATGTCGAGCAATGCCCCTTGCGCGCCTTCAAACAGGATGCGCTTGCCTTCGCGCCGCTTGCTGTCGAGCAGCGACCAGACCGAATCCATGAAGGGCAAAACTTTCGGAGCAATCGAGGCAAGATGGTCGTATACCTCCTCGCCTGCAATCTCGGGCAACCCGTGGCCGCGGCGCAGGGCATTGTGATGCGCAAGCAACCGGTCGATCTTTCCCCGCAGCGCCGGCAGATCCGCCAGATCCATGAAGCGGATGGCGCGGCGGCCGACCTTGTCCTCGTAGGCAGGACCGATGCCGCGCTTGGTCGTGCCGATGCGGGTTGCGGCATTCTCGGCCTCGCGCAGGGCCTCGAGCTCGCGGTGCAGCGGCAATATCAGAATTGCATTCTCGGCAATGCGCAAAGATGTAGGCGTCACGACGATGCCTTGTTTCTTGAGTTGGGCAATCTCGTCGACGAATGCCTGGGGATCGATCACCACGCCATTGCCGATGATCGACAATTTGCCTTCGCGCACGACCCCGGACGGGAGCAACGACAGCTTGTACGTTGAGCCATTGATAACCAGGGTGTGCCCGGCGTTATGGCCGCCCTGGAAGCGGACAACGATATCGGCCTGTTCCGAAAGCCAGTCGACGATCTTGCCTTTTCCTTCGTCGCCCCACTGGGATCCGACAACCACGACATTCGCCATCAGAACCCTTCCCTGTACCAGCGCCCGGACACTTGGAACCGGGAGCCACCGGCCAGGTCCACCTTCGGATAAAGGATGCTCCCCTTGGAGGCAAGCCAAAGGTCCGCGGCGCCGTGACGCCAGCCGGCAATGACAACAGTTTGATCTTACGCGTGAATTCTAGAAGCGCAGCGGCTTCGCCTGCTGCACCTGTGGCAAAGCTCGCACCTGGGCCAATACTGCGTCCGGCAGTTCGCCATCGATCTCGATCAGCGCCACTGCATGCCCGCCCGGCGCGTCGCGGCCGACATGGAAAGTGGCGATATTGATGCCGGCGTCGCCCAGGGTCGAAGAAAATTTGCCGATGAAGCCCGGTTTGTCCAGATTGGTAATGTAGATCATCGAGGCGCCAAACTCGGCATCCATGCGGATGCCCTTGATGTTCACGATACGCGGACGCCCATCGGCAAACACCGTTCCAGAAACGTGTCGCGATTGCCGCTCGGTTGTGACCGTCACCGTGATCAGGCTTTCATAATCCTCGGGCATTTCGCGCGTGATTTCCTCAACGACGATGCCACGCTCCTTGGCCACGACCGGCGCGGATACGACGTTGACATCGCCGAGCATCGGACGCAGCAGGCCGGCAAGCGCGGCCGAAGTGAGCGCCTTTGTATTCATCTGCGCGACCGCGCCTTCATAGGCGAGTTGTACTTTGCTGATTCCGGTTTCGGTTAGCTGCCCAGCAAACGAGCCCAGCTTCTCGGCCAACGCGATGAATGGCTTGAGCTTGGGCGCCTCCTCGGCACTGATCGAGGGGAAATTGATGGCGTTGCTGATCGCTCCGCGCAGCAGATAGTCGGACATCTGCTCGGCGATCTGAAGCGCGACATTTTCCTGCGCTTCACTGGTTGAGGCGCCGAGATGCGGCGTGCAGACGACGTTGGGCAGATTGAACAACGGATTTTCAGTCGCCGGCTCGGTCACGAAAACGTCGAACGCGGCGCCGGCAACGTGGTCGTCTTGAAGCGCCTCGGAGAGCGCGGCCTCGTCCACCAGACCACCGCGCGCGCAGTTGACGATGCGGACGCCTTTTTTCATTTTCTTGATGGCGTCGGCGCTGATGATGTTGCGGGTCTTGTCCGTCAGCGGCGTGTGCAACGTTATGAAATCGGCGCGCTTTAACAGCCCATCAAGCTCGACTTTTTCGACACCGAGATCGGTCGCACGGTCCGGGGACAGGAAAGGGTCATAGGCAATTACTTTCATCTTCAGTCCAAGCGCGCGGTCGGCAACGATCGATCCGACGTTTCCGCATCCGATCACGCCAAGCGTCTTGCCGAACATCTCCACGCCCATGAACTTGTTCTTTTCCCATTTGCCGGCACGCGTCGACGCATCCGCTTCCGGAATCTGTCTCGCCAAAGCCAGCATGAGCGAGATCGCATGCTCCGCCGTCGTGATCGAATTCCCGAACGGCGTGTTCATGACGATGATGCCGCGCGCTGTGGCCGCCGGAATGTCGACATTGTCCACGCCGATTCCGGCTCTGCCAATCACCTTCAGGCTGTTGGCACGCTCGAGTATTTTGGCGGTGACCTTGGTGGCCGAGCGAATCGCAAGGCCGTCATAATGGCCGACGATCGCTGCGAGCTTGTCCTTGTCCTTGCCGAGTGCAGGCTGGAAATCGACGTCGACCCCGCGATCCTTGAAGATCTGAACGGCCGCAGGCGACAGCGCGTCTGAAATGAGAACCTTGGGCATCGTTTTCGCCATGAGATGGGTCACGCCGCTTTAGGCAACGCGGCCTTGGCTTCGGCAAAAGCCCATTCGAGCCACGGCGTGAGTGCCTCGATGTCGTGTTGTTCGACCGTCGCGCCGCACCAGATGCGCAGCCCCGGCGGTGCGTCCCGATAAAAGGCAATGTCGTAAGCGACACCCTCTTTTTCGAGCAGACCGGCCAGTGTTTTGGCGAAGGCGGCCTGCTCGTCACCCGAGAGCCGTGTCACCGACGCATCGACCACTTTCAGACAGACAGATGTATTGGACCGCTCGGCGGAATTTTTTGCGAGATGAGCGATCCAGGGCGTGGCGGCGACCCAATCTCCCAGTGCCTTCGCGTTGGCGTCCGACCTCGCTATTGTCGCTGCCAGACCGCCGATCGAATTGGCCCATTGCAGCGCGTCCAGATAGTCCTCGACGCACAGCATCGACGGCGTGTTGATGGTTTCGCCCGCAAAGATCGCATCGTTGAGCTTGCCGCCCTTGGTCAGACGGAAAATCTTCGGCAGCGGCCACGCCGGTTTGTAGGTTTCGAGCCGTTCCACCGCGCGGGGCGACAGAATCAACATTCCATGCGCGCCTTCTCCGCCCAGCGCCTTCTGCCAGGAGAAGGTGGCCACATCGAGCTTAGGCCAGTCGAGCTTCTGCGCGAAGGCCGCCGAAGTTGCGTCACAAATGGTGAGGCCCTGGCGTCGCGCCGCAATCCAGTCGCCATTCGGAATCCGCACGCCAGAGGTGGTGCCGTTCCAGGTGAACACAACGTCGTTCGCGAAATCGACT
>JBKPLN010000474.1:0-6213 GCA_046731635.1 Pseudomonadota bacterium
CTTTGTGCGTCGTCGCTTTGCTTTTTTGGCCATCCAACCTCTCCATGTCATTTAAGATAGGTTGTATAAACTTCGGGTAAGACATGAAAGAAAATTCCGAACCCCGCCATTTTGCCAGCGACAACTATGCCGGCATCTGCCCCGAAGCCTTCGCCGCGCTCGTGCAGGCCAACACGGCATGAAGTCAGTTATGGCGACGACGCGTGGACCGCGAAGGCGTCCGACCTCATCCGCGACGTCTTCGAAACGAAGTGTGAAGTGTTCTTGGTGTTCAATGGCACGTCGGCCAATTCGATGTCGCTGGCGTCGCTCTGCCAGCCGTACCACAGCATTCTGTGCCATGAGATCGCGCACGTAGAAGTTTCGGAGTGTGGCGCCCCGGAATTTTTTGCAAACGGCGCCAAGGTCCTGCTACTGCCGGGAGGGAGCGGGAAGATCGAGCCCGCCGCGATCGAACGCGCCGTGATCCGGCGCACCGACATTCATTACCCGAAACCCCGCGCCCTCACGCTGACCCAAGCCACGGAGGTCGGCACGGTTTATACGCCGGACGAACTCAAGGCGCTTTGGGGCGTCGCGCGGAAGTTCGGTCTGCGCGTGCACATGGACGGCGCGCGGTTTGCCAACGCCGTGGCGTCGCTCGGGGTCGCGCCGAAGGAAATCACGTGGCAGGCGGGCGTGGACGTGCTGAGCTTCGACGGCACGAAGAACGGGATCGGCGTTGGCGAAGCCGTGGTGTTCTTCAACGTCGAACTGGCGCGGGAGTTTGATTACCGTTGCAAACAGGGCGGCCAGCTCGCGTCCAAAATGCGGTTCCTTTCGGCGCCGTGGGTCGGGTTGCTCCAGGACGGCGCGTGGCTGCGCCACGCGAAGCATGCCAACGCGATGGCACAGCGCCTCGATGCAGCGATCCGCGGATTGCCGCAGGTGCAGGTCGCATTCCCGGTGGAGACCAACGCCGTGTTCGCCGCGATCCCCGACGACGTTGTGCAGGCCCTGCACCAGCGCGGCTGGAAGTTTTACACGAACGTCGGCGTCGACTACGCGCGTCTGATGTGCAGCTGGGACACGACAAAGGAGGACGTGGATTCTTTCGCGGCGGACTTGAAAGAGTTGGCCGCAAAGTAATCGACTAACAATGGGCGCTATTGGGGGTAAAGCGAACGTTGCGATTGCACAGCGAATGTCTGCTTTTGACCCAATGAATGGCATTGGAACTCTGTCCAACTCGCTGCTCGCAGATCATGGCGGCAAATCCTTCCAAAACTCACATCGCTATCGCACCCGCGGGCGCGGGCGTACAATAGCGAACGTCCTCTGCAGCTGGTTTGGAGGCCGTTCATGAACGTTCTGCTCTTCTCGATGCCCGACTCGTTCGAGCACACACCGTCCTTTGCAATGCGGTTTCCGAACGGGGCGCTGGCGTCGCTCGCGGGCAACGTGGACGCGCACCACGACGTCGCGGTCGCCGACCTCGTGCTAGTCCAGCACGCCGTGCCGCAGACCATCCGCGAGCTTGTGACCGCGAAAGCGCCCGACATCGTCGGTCTCTCCGTGATGACGTTTCAGCGGAATACGGCGCACAAAGTCATCGCGCTCGTTCGAGCGCTCCGCCCCGAGGCGTGGATCGTCGTCGGCGGATACGACCCGAGCCTCGCGCCCGAGGCGTACGAGGATCCGTCGCTCGAGGTCGATTTCATCGTGCGCGGCGAGGGCGACCTCACGTTCCGCGAGCTACTGCGGACGATCGAGCGCGGCGGCGACTTCGGCAACGTCGCGGGTTTGTACTGGCGACGCGGCGACCAGTTCGTACGCAATCCGCGCCGGCCCGAGAGTCATCTGGCCGGCGAGGTTCTTCCGCCGAAGCGCGCGGCGCGCGTGCTCGACGGGTACACGCTGCTCGGACGGCCCATCGACATCGTCGAGACGTCCCGTGGCTGCACGTACGATTGCAGCTTCTGCTCGATCATCGAGATGCGCGGCCGCAACTTCCACACTTGGCCGATCGAACGCGTCGTCGCGGACATCCGCGACGCGCGTGACCGCGGCGCGCGCGCGATCTTTCTCGTGGACGACAACATCACCCTGAACATCGCCCGGTTCAGGGCGCTGTGCGAGGCCATCATCGCCACGAACCTCAACGACCTCGACTACATCGTCCAGGCGATGACGTCGGCCATCGCCTCGGCCGGCGACGAGCTGGGAGCGGTGATGCGTCGCGCAGGTTTCCGCTACGTGTTCCTCGGCATCGAGAACGTCCTCGATCAGGACTTGGCGTTTCTCAAGGCCAAGGCCAAGAACGCCCGGCGCAAAGGCGGCCGCACGACCGGCAGCGCGACCTACCGCGCGGTGGAGCTGCTGCACCGACACGGCCTGCTCGTGGTCGGCGGTCTCATCGTGGGCAATCCCGGCGATACCGAGGCGTCGATCCAGGCGAACCTGGACTTTGCGCGCAAGTACGTGGACTGGCCCTACATCCAGCATCCGACGCCGTACCCGGGCACGCCGATGACGAAGGACTTCCGCGAGAAATCGCTCATCGTGAACGACGAAGTGGACGAGTACGACGGCACGACCGCGGTCGTGCGAACCGAGCACCTGTCGGCAGACGACATCGAGTTCATGCGGTGGAAGGCGGAGCGATGGATGAAGGTGCGCCACCTGCCGGCGGCGCTGGCGCACGATCCGGGCTATGTCGCGAGGAACAGCCTCCGCATGCTGCGCCACACCTTCCGCGGGACGACTCTCAGGACATGGCTCGGGCTCGAGAGCCAGCGCGACGCGTTCCGGCGCTACAAGACGATTCGACGGGCCGAGCGTGAATTCTTCCCGGATGTGAGCGTAGGCGGCGGTCCGGGTCTGACGATCCGCTGGCAGGCGTCGGCTGGCAAGCCCTCGGAGCTGATGGCGCCGCAGACGTGAATTCACCGTCGAGATAGGCTTTGATTTGATCGCGTGCGCGAGCCAGACGCGACGCCACCGTGCCCATTGGCACGCCTTGGAGTTTGGCAATCTCGCGATAGCTCAATCCTTCGAGCACCACTAAAAGCAGCGCGTCCCGCTGGTCCTTTGTCAGCGCGCCAATCGCGCGCTCGATGTCGCGCCCGCCGCCTTCTGGCCCGGCCAAGTCCGACGCGTCGTTTTCATCGATCGACGAGAAGGGCGGTCGCCGCGCCAGCGAACGGAGGCGATTCCGGTTCAAATTGATGAGGATCGTGTGGAGCCAACTACGAATATTGTCCCCTTGAAAGAGATGCGCAAAGCGCAGCGCGCGCACGAGTGTGTCCTGCACGATGTCGTCGGCAATGTCGCTGTCTCGAGTCACTGTCCGCGCATGGCGCCGAAATGCTGAGATCTCTGTCTCGACCATCTGCGTGAAATTCATATCTATCGCCTTCAGCTGCATCGGCGGCATTTGTGACTGCGCATGCAGCAGACGCTTGACGAGCGGAAATGCTGTACGATGTGATTTGCATTCCTCACGCCACGGGCAACTCCACTAAGACTCCCAAAGACGCGCTCCTCTCAAATTATTAAGGTGTTAGTTTGTGACACAAAAGTTAGAATCCTGAGGTCAGCCTGATCAGATTTTGAAAAGGCCCGCGAGTGTTGAAGGGCCTTGGGAAACTACAGAACAAGCCGAGCTCGCGCCGCATAAAAATGAGTAGTTCCAATATTTCGTTAAGAAGGTCCGCGTTTGGCGCTTGCCGGACAACATGCAATCTAAAAACTGTTTACGCTAAAAATACATCGCACTTTGTTGATCAAGTCATAAAATCAACACGTCCCAGTCTAATATCTCGAAAATCTGCTCGCAGGCATCGGAGGGTCTACGATGGCACACGCGAAGCGAGCTTCAAAGCGAAGGCGTCGGAGGATTACCTTACCGGCATTGGGGGCCGCTGGGGTGTCTTTGGTGATGGCGGGCGGCGCCGCCGCAACTGCGCCGACAACGAATGTACCGTCGCTGCAAGACGCCTCACCGCCTGTCATTACTCTCGATGAGGAGGAAATCGCCGACGTTAGCCTGGGAACGTTTTATGTCTTCGACAAGGAAAACGAACCCCGGCTCGGCCAAGGCATAAGACTTGCAGCACGCGGCTGCGGAGGTTGCGGCAGATGCGGAGGTTGTGCAGCAGCCAGGTGCGGAGGCTGCGCAGGCAAGTGTGCGGTAGCAAGGTGCGCAGGCCGGTGCGGCTGCGCGGCTAGGTGCGGCAGGTGCGGAGGCTGCGGAGGAGGCTGGTGGGGGATTGGCTGCGCGGGCTTAGGCGTAGGCTTAGGCTTAGGCGCAGGCTGCTGGCGGTGGACGCCGGCTGGCTGGGTTTGGGTCTGCTATTGACGGAGCCTGTTACGGTGGGTTGCAGCTTGCGTTAGGACGGAGCACTTTCCGATTACGTCAACGTTTGAAGTCTTGGCGTGGTCGAGCCTGATTGGCCTTGACCAGCGGGCTGTGATTTGCAGCCGCTGTCCATGTGGTTGATGGCCAGGCCGCGCACGACGCTGGGTAGCCAACCTTATCGAGAAACGCTAGACCCAGAAACACCAGCGCGACCGCGCTGGCGGTCCGAAGTGGTAGCGAGCGCGTACGAAACCCATGAGAGGCGATCACGGGAACCGCCATAAGCAACTCGATACCAAGGACGTTCCGCAGTTCGCACCGAATTTCACCGTTTATGTGCTGCAACCCGATGTCGTGTGTCTCTATTCCGAGGATCGAAAGTTCTTTCTTCATGGCGACCTCTATTGTGCGCTGGCGTCGGCAATAGGAGAGGGCGGAAAAAGCGTTCGGGAGCTCGTGCGTGGGCTGGAGCATGATTTTCCAACCGACAAAATCCATGAAGCCCTAAAGCGGCTGTTCGATCGGCGCCATATTGTCCCCGCATCCCGATCTTCGGCCGGCGTCGTGGCAGCCTACTGGGCGAGCCTCGGTCTGTCGCCGGAGACGGCCGCGAGAAATCTCCAGAAATGTCGTGTGTTCATTCAAGCGATCGATGTGCGGGGTGCAGCGAAGCTCGGAGTTGCTCTGACGGCGTTGGGCGTTCGCGTCGTAAAGCGATCTGCCGATCTGACGATTACAGTGGTGGGTGATTATCTCGAAAGACGACTAGACGAAATGAACCGGCAACATTTGGCGGACCGCACTCCCTGGCTGCTCGTCCAAACTTCCGGAATTTTCCCCCTGGTGGGACCAGTGTTCAGGCCAGGCAAGAGCGCCTGTTGGACTTGTCTTGCCGATCGCATGAAACGGAATCGGGAGGTCAAAGCGTTTCTCGAGCGCGGACCGGTGCGCGCCGTCACCGTTTCGCCTCTTGCCCAGCAGACCTTCGGACAAAATGGTATCCAGCTTGCAGCCGTCGAGATCGCGAAAGCGATCGCCACCGACTTTCGCACGGATTTGCGCGATCACATTGTGAGCCTTGACCTGTTGGGCTCGGCCATCGCAAAGCATTACGTGGCGGCCCGCCCGCAGTGTCCGAGTTGCGGCCGCAAGAAGCTCAGGGACCCAAGCCGTGCGCCGGAGCCGGTCGAGCTCGGTGAGGGCAGTAAGCTGGTCATGACCAGCGGAGGATACCGGACCGTTTCGCCGAGGGTCACAGTTGCCCGTTTCCGAAAACACGTGAGCCCACTCACAGGCGTCGTCTCGCGCCTCGAAAGGATCGAAGCTGACTTACCCCTGAACACCAACTACTTTGCCACGCACAATTTCTCGGTGCCCGCAGCGACTGTCAATGAGCTCAGAGCCGGACTGAGTGGCGGCGGCAGTGCTGGCAAGGGCAGCACCGCCGAGCAGGGCGAAGCCAGTGCGCTCATGGAGGCGATCGAGCGTTATTCCGGGATTTTTCAAGGCGACGAAATCAGAAAGACACGACGGTTCACGGATTTCCCGTCAGGCGACGCGATCCATCCGAATGACGTCCTGCTGTTTAGCGACGCTCAGTTGCGGGACTGGATGCCGGCAGATGGTCCGGACGGGCCGCCTTCGACTCCGGCCTTATTCGATCGATCCGCCGAGATCGAGTGGTCGCCGGTCTGGTCTCTACGCGACAAACGCTTCAAGTATGTTCCGACTAGCCTATTGTATTTTTTTTATAGAGGGCCCGGTCAGATTTACGCGGATTCCAACGGCTGCGCGGCCGGCAATACGATCGAGGAAGCAATCGTCCAAGGCTTCCTCGAACTAGTGGAACGGGATGCCTACGCAATCTGGTGGTA
>JBKPLN010000475.1:0-6667 GCA_046731635.1 Pseudomonadota bacterium
AGCCAGAGACCTCGACCCCCCAGCCATCCCAAACTCATCGACCTACTCCGCGCGTAATCGAACCTACATTTAATCGCAACAATTCTGTCACAAACAATACCCTTTGGGTCATTTGCCACCGAGCCATCTCGCAAGAAAATCCATCAATGTCCGCTTTGGGTCAAAAGCAGACATGTGCAGCGCACAAGCTCATGCCTGCTTTGCCTCCGAAAGCGGACATTTCAGGAGCTTGTTGGAATGTCCGCTAAAGGCATCCGACATCCGATGGCAATTCGCGCACTAGGCGAAGATTGCTTTGTCATTTGATCAGCGATGCCTCGTAAATTTTGCAGAGAGATCTCAAGACATGGCGAATCTGCTGCGGCCCGAGCAGCCACTCGGCGTTATTCGAGCGGGCGGTTTTGCTCATAATCAAGGATGATTAAGGCAATTAAGCAAAAATTAACCTGATTTAAGTAATCATTAACTGGATCATTCAGATGGTTTGTATTTTGCGTTGCGGAGATCGCTGATGAAAGCCGTAACCGAAAACGCTGCTTTTCCTGAATCCTATGTAGTCGAAATCGATGGAAAAATTGAATCGGTACATCGAATTTATATTGAGGCGTTAAAAGCGGGCATGGAGTTGAAGCAAAAATTTGCTCATAGCCACATCAAAGTGCATGACGCAGTCGAAAGATGAGGTTCAGTTAGCGCACGCGAAAGTTCGGCAACGTCGAGATCGGGCGGACCGGACAGCGCGATTGATCGGCAATCTGATCGCAGCGACGGTCAGCGAAGAGAGGCTCAATGGGCGAGTTGAACCGCCTCGAATCCCGTTATGGCGCGGCGAACTATAAGCCGCTGCCCGTTACCCTTGTGCGAGGCGAAGGCGTCCATGTTTGGGACGAGGATGGTCGCCGCTATCTCGACATGATGGGCGCCTACTCGGCCGTCAGTTTCGGACATTGCCATGCGAACTTGGTCAAAGCGATGACCCGGCAGGCGCGACGGCTGGACACTGTGTCTCGCGCCTATTTCACCGATCGGCTTGGGCCGTTTCTGGCGCGTGCCTGCGCACTTACCGGCATGGACGCCGCACTGCCGGCAAATGGAGGTGCCGAGGCGGTCGAGACTGCGCTCAAGGCGGTGCGCAAATGGGCCTACAAGGTCAAGGGCGTGCCGGCCGAACGCGCCGAGATCATCGCGGCGGAAGGCAATTTCCACGGCCGCACTATCGCCATTGTGAGCTTCTCGTCCGTGCCGCAATATCGCAACGGCTTCGGTCCGTTCCCGGCGGGATTCAAGCTCGTGCCTTTTGGCGACGCCGCCGCGCTCGAGGCCGCTATCACTCCCTACACAGCCGCATTTCTGATCGAGCCGATTCAGGGTGAAGGCGGGATCAACGTGCCGCCGGCCGGCTACCTGGCGCAGGCCGCGCGAATCTGCCGTGCCCGAAACGTGCTTCTGATCTGCGACGAGATCCAGACCGGGCTTGGCCGCACCGGCCGTTTGCTTGCGTGCGAGCACGACGGGGTGAGGCCAGACGGCGTTACTCTCGGCAAGGCCCTGGGCGGCGGGCTCATTCCTGTGTCGCTCTTCCTTGCCCGCCGCGAGGTTATGGACGTATTCGAGCCGGGCGACCACGGCAGCACGTTCGGCGGCAACCCGATTGCCGCCGCGGTCGGACTAGCCGCACTCGATACCCTCGTACAGGAACGGTTGGTGGAGAGGGCCGCTGCGCTCGGCCCGCACCTGCTGTCGCGGCTTGCTGGGATCAAAAATCCTCTCATGCGCGAAGTGCGCGGCCGCGGCCTTTTCGCCGGCATAGAACTCGATGCGAAGAAGATCCAGGCAAGTGTCGTCGTTGAACGGCTGCTGCGCGTCGGAATTCTGACCAAGGAAACCCACAGGAACACCATTCGCCTGGCGCCACCGTTCATCATCAAGAAATCGGAAATTGATTGGGCGGTCGATCGAATCGCGCAAGTGCTTGGCGAGATCGTTGACGATATCACTGAGCCACTCGACCGCACATTGAAGGGCAATGGCTTGCTGCATCGGCATCTGGCCTAGCCGATGTCGAAGCGAACCCCTTGGGCGAGCGGAAGCTCGCTGCCGAAATTGATGGTGCTGGTGACGCGGCGCATGTAGGTCTTCCAGGCGTCCGAACCAGCTTCACGGCCACCGCCCGTCTCCTTCTCGCCGCCAAAGGCACCGCCAATCTCGGCGCCTGACGGACCAATATTGACGTTGACAATCCCGCAGTCCGATCCTGCCGCCGACAGAAAATGCTCGACCTCACGCACATCGTTGGAAAATATCGACGAGGCGAGGCCTTGGGGCACACCGTTATGCAGTTCGATCACTTGGTCGAAATCGGTATACGGCATCACGTAAAGTAGAGGCGCAAAAGTTTCGCGCAAAACGGGCCCGGTCTGCTCTGCCATCTCGATCAAGGCCGGCCGCACGTAATAGGCAGCCGGATAGCGTTCGGCATGGCAGCGGTCGCCGCCGGTGATTTTTCCGCCCAGCGCTTGCACCTCCGACAACGTCGCTTGCATCGCGGTGAAAGCCGCTTCGTCGATCAGCGGCCCGATCAGGACAGAGCTGTCCTCAAGCGGATTGCCGACACGTGCTGTCGCATACACTTGCGTCAGCCGCGCGACGAGCGCTGCGTACACATGACGGTGTATAAATAGCCGGCGAAGCGTGGTGCAGCGCTGCCCTGTGGTCCCGATGGCTGCAAAGGCAATCGCGCGCAGCGCCAATTCGAGGTCGGCCGAGGGACAGACCACGGCCGCATTGTTGCCGCCGAGCTCGAGAATCGCTCGCGCGAAGCGTTGCGCCACCCGCGGGCCGACGGTGTGGCCCATGCGCGTTGATCCGGTCGCCGATACCAGCGGCACGCGTGGATCGTCGGTCAGCCTGGTCGCAGCGTCGCGGTCGCCGATGAGTACCGCCGACAAGCCTTGCGGAGCATCGCCAAACTTTTCCAGCGCCCGCGCCACCACTGCCTGGACGGCGAGTGCAGTCAGTGGCGTTTTTTCAGATGGCTTCCAAATAACGGTATCGCCGCAGACTAGCGCCAGCGCTGCATTCCAAGCCCATACTGCCACCGGAAAATTGAATGTGGTGATCACTCCGATCGGACCTAAGGGATGCCATTGCTCCATCATGCGATGCGCAGGACGCTCGCTGGCAATGGTCAGGCCATAGAGTTGGCGGGAAAGACCGACCGCGAAATCGCAGATATCAATCATCTCCTGCACTTCGCCGCGGCCTTCGGAAGCGATCTTGCCGGCCTCTATCATCACCAGGCGGCCCAGCTCATCCTTGGCGGCGCGCAACTCCTCGCCCAAGAGCCGGACGAGTTCGCCGCGGCGCGGCGCCGGAACCAAGCGCCATCTCATAAACGCGTGCACCGCATTATCGATGACTTTGCCAATCGCCGCCGCGTCAGCGTCCTGGACATTGGCAATCGTTCCGCCGGTCGTCGGCGAACGCACGATCCGGGCTCCTTCCTGAAACGCACGGCGATCGACGCCAAGGTGCTGAAGGATCGAAGCGGTTTCCTGAGCGAGATTTGATGATCGAGCCAATGAGGACTACTCCGAAAAATGGCGAGAGGAAATTTAGACAACATAATTCGCCGGCGAAAGAGACCACGGACGACCCCATGTCCGCAGTGCGACCCGCATGTGCCCTTTACCCCCGAAAGCCGAGGTTCGGCAGCGCAAAAACAAATGTCCGCTTTGGGTCAAAAGGCGACATGTGCGCCGCAAAAGGTCATGTCCAAAAGCGACAACGATTGCGTCATTCAGCATGTCTGCTTTGGGCCAAGAGTGGACATCGGCCGTTACAAATGGGATTAGGGTTCCAATGGCTGACGTTCACTCTACTCAAGAGGCCGCCACATCGAATTGATTCTGTTACAATGCACAATGCGTGAGCGCTCGTCGCGATGGTTGATCATTCTGCAGTCCTCGGCATTCATCACATAACCGCAATCGCTAGCGGCGCACAGGCTAATTTTGATTTTTATACTCGGACTCTAGGCCTGAGACTGGTAAAGCGGACCGTCAATTTTGACGCCCCCGATACGTATCATTTCTACTATGGCGACGAACTGGGGCACCCGGGCACTCTCCTGACCTTTTTCCCTTTTGAGCTTGCAGCGGCGGGGCGCGTCGGCACAGGCATGGCTGAGACAACAAGCTTTGCCATTCCCGAGGATGCATTAGAGCCATGGATGCTACGCCTTGCTGAACTTGGGCATGAGACCGAGGGTCCGACGGTGCGGTTCGATGAACATATTCTTGGATTGCGCGATCCTGACGGGCTAATGATCGAGTTGGTGGCTGAACCTGGGCTGAAGGCGCACTTCTCTGGGGAGGACAAGTCAGACGGCCCGATACCAGCGCATCAAATCATTCGCCGTCTTCATTCGGTCTTACTTTGCGTCGAGGCGCCTGAGCGCACTGCTCGGCTGCTAACAGAGACATTCGGCTACGAATCTGTTGGCGAGGAAGCAGGTCGACAGCGCTTCCGCCCACCCAGTGGCGGTGCGGCTGCAATCGTGGACGTTCAATGCCGCCCGGAGCAAATGCGCGGCAGAATGGGAGCCGGGACAGTCCACCATGTCGCTTTCCGAGCACGCGACGACGATGAGCAGCTCAAGTGGCGTGAGGAGATGCTTGCGCTGGGCTATAACGTGACGCCAGTGTTGGATAGGCAATATTTCCGGTCCATCTACTTCCGCGAGCCCGGTGGCGTTCTGTTTGAGATCGCTACCGATCCTCCCGGTTTTACCATCGATGAAGCGCCTGAGGTGCTTGGAACAGCCCTGAAGCTGCCGCCGTGGCTTGAGTCACACCGAGCGGACATTGAGCGGAGGCTCCCGCCAGTAAATTTCGGGACATCGGCACATCATCGAAAGGATTATGACTGAAGGCACCTTCGATCCGCATGGCCACGCTCGTGTCTTACAGGCAGGAGCGCCTCTGTATCGCGCGAAGGCAGCCGTCGTGATGCTCCACGGACGCGGTTCGGAAGCTGGCAATATGCTCGAGTTTGCAGAAATCCTGGCTCAACCGGATCTGACCTATCTGGCCCCTCAGGCAAAGGACCGAAGTTGGTATCCATACTCGTTTCTCGCGCCGATCGACCGTAATGAGCCATTCTTATCTTCGGCTCTAAAGATGCTCGGGCATTTGCTGGACCGGTTAGATTCCGAACACCATCTGGGAGCCGATCAGATAGTCCTTCTTGGATTTTCCCAAGGAGCCTGCCTTACTGTCGAATATGCAGCCAGGAACGCGCGCCACTATGGAGGTGTGATGGTTTTGAGCGGCGGATTGATCGGTCCCGAAGACACAAGCAGAGACTATCACGGGCGTTTCTCGGGCACCCCTGTGTTCCTTGGATGCAGTGATATTGATCCACACATTCCGCTCGAGCGCGTTCACGAGACCAGTCGTGTGCTGAGCGCACTAGGGGCGGTCGTCACAGAACGGATTTATCCAGGGATGGGCCACACCATCAACGATGACGAGATCAAACACATTCGAGCGATCCTCGCGAAGTTTGCTACGCATTCAGCTGACTCATCCTCGCTTTAGTATCCGATAGCCGCTTAGGTCGCTTTTGGGGATTTAATGATCGGCGAAAAAACGATCTGGTTCGACGCCGGCCTTCGTACGCCCTTTGTCGGCGTCGACGGCCCATTCGCTCACCGCGAATCACTTGCACTTTCAATGCCGGTGGTACAGGCGATGGCGCCTCTTGCGGTCGGTCAAATTGATTTCGCTGTCTGGCTACCTGCGTGGCGCCGCACACGCGCTGGGCTACCGCCGGTCGCAATCGTTGGCAATTACGTTGGCACCGGGTCGACGCCCGCACCTGCTCGACCGACAAAGTGTTGGAAACATTGGTGGGCCCGGGAGGCGTGCGCACTTCCGGCAATTTCAACAATTTAGTTTGTCCAACCGCCCTAAAATGCCCCTCCGGACTTAAAAGTACAATTTTGGAAATTGTCCAACCCGGACATCCCCGCCGTTCGCTTGCATCAGATGAGCGGCCAGCAACAGCGCTTGGCACGCTGTTGGCTGGCCTAACCCGGACCAATGGAGGAACCCCATGGCCAAAGCTAGAACTAAAGTTATCAGCAAGACCTCGGCTGGCAAGATTGTTCGTCTACGCGACGGACGCTTCCGCCTCGATTGCAAGGACTCCTGGGGCAAGCGGCACCGTCCGGCCTTTGCCACCCGAGAGGAAGCAGTCGCCCAGCTCGAGCGGATAGCGGTAACGAAAGATCGCGGCGAATTCCTCGCAGCAAGTAAAGCCACGACCTTCAACACGGCGCTTGATCTTCTAGAGAAACGCAACGAGCGCGTAGGACTGGCAGAGTCATCGCGCAGGCGCATTACCAATGTCATCAATGCGCACCTCCGTCCGACCTTCGGCAACAAGAAGCTGAGCGACTTCCCGGCGCGGCGATGCGCCTTTGTGCAGGAATGGCTGGACCGTCGCGCCGAGGATCACGGCGCTGCCGCGATGACGCTCACCCACGCGCTCAGCTACTTCAAGATGGCGCTCGATGAGGCAGTCAAGGCCGACCCCTCGGGGCGCCGAATCCGTGGGCGGCGGTCTTGGGGAGGGTTCCGCTGTGGGGGCGTGGGGCCGTGCG
>JBKPLN010000476.1:0-3716 GCA_046731635.1 Pseudomonadota bacterium
GCCAGTCTTCTTGGACTGTGTAGCCGCGCGGGCAACTACCGCGTGGTCCAACCCGGTACCAAATTTCTGGCCTGCCGCGCGAGTCACTTCCGTAAATGGGTCCGCCATCTGCGTAGCCGCGGTAGCCATAGCCGCGTCTTGGGTAATAGCCATCATCGTAATACCTGCGTCCACCATAATACGGGTTAGGGTTATAGTAGCCGCCACCGTAATAATATTGTGCAGAGGCGGTGCCGACAGTCGCTACAAGAGACGCGGTCGCCATCATTATCAAAGCGAGCTTCTTCATCTTATCCTCCCGTGCGGAACTTAAACGCGAATGCCTCGCGCTCATGTTCCTGCCTTGGCCTGTAGCGTCTCAAAGAAGCTCGATGCCCCGTACAGGTCCGGGCCATCAAAGGCGTGGTTGAAAATCAAAAATCCGAAGGCGCCGGCAGGAACGCCGGCCATTGACGGGACGTTCTAGCTGATGTGGACTTTGGCCTTAGTCAACTGCACGCAACTCGTGTTTCGATCATTGGACGATCTCTACTAATTTTGCTTGTTTTCATATCCTTGACCGCTTGCAGTTACCCCGGCGTTATTCGACTTCTCGAGATGTCAAGTTCTCAAAGCGCGGAACAACTCAACAACAGCTTGACGCGGACTGGTCTGCCTGCCGAAGAGAAAAATACTGTCGCCATGTCTTTCGCAGAAGCGTATAGCGAACCCAAACGGGCTACATCATTCGCAGAAGAATATTTGATAAGTGCATGGCTGCGAAGGGCTACACTGTGACGTGGTAGTCAAAAATCCGAAGGCACCCGCCGCTACTCGCGCTATTGATCGGACGTTTTAAATAGTTAGTACCGATACCGAGAGCTGCGGCGGCCCCCAGGCCCACACGGATTGTAAAATTGATTGATCGTGCAAAATCCACCGATGCCGCTGACCGTCGCCATGCATTGCTGCCAGGTGAAAAAGCCGCAATTCGTGCCGCCTAGACGGTCATACACGGCGCACCATCGGGTATTATCGCAGGGCCGAGCGGTCGCGGGCGTTTGCGTCAGCAGTAATGGCACAATAACTAGCGCCGCGCCCATAAGCTTGGTTTCAAAGCGCATCTGCAAGTATCCTCTATTTGAAATAACACCGTGCGCTAGTATTCATTCATCCGGCCACTAAACTATGAAAGTAGGACCGCTGGAGGTGTGCCCCCACGCATCGGTCGGTCCGCAGCGAATTTTCGCGCCGGGGCACCGCGCTTTTGCCTTCCTGGATTTCTTGGCCACGTTCAACTCCCGATCGGTTCAATCAAAACGCGGCACCACACGCAGCCGCTTATCTTAACTTCGCGGACCATCTGATTGACATCACGGCGACCTTCCGGGCGTATGCGGCCTAACCAATAATCAACTGGTCTGAGGTAGCGGCAGTTTGAAAATTAAGACGACCATCGCCATTTATAGTGGATGAGTGATCAATCTGACCCAGCCGATTTTTCGTTCGTCGTGAAGAGGCGAGGGAATCCGCCCAAGCCTTGGCGGTGGGAGATCTATCGTGCCGGTACGAATGACCCGGTAGAGCGCTCGGCCGTCTTTTTTGAGAGCACGGCTGAGGCGCTTAAAGAGGGGAAAAAAGCCCTCGTGCACTGCTGGCGAACCAGGTGGCGTGACACCGGCGGCCTACATACGCTCACCGTCGTTGGACAGGTCTTGATGGCTCAACTCGCCATGCCAATTCGCGTGAACCGGAGAAACCAGGTTGCAGCCATTCCGCTAGCTTCGACCACCGCCGGCGGCCTGAGACGTTGCGCACTGCGATGGCGACGGCCTTCTTCTGTCCAACCAGGATCACCAGACGCTTGCCGCGTGTGACGCCGGTGTAGAGAAGATTCCGCTGCAGCATGGCGTAATGCTGAGTAAGCACCGGAATGATCACGGCTGGATATTCTGAGCCCTGGCTTTTGTGAATGGTGGCCGCGTAAGCAGGCACCAGCATGTCGAGTTCCCCGAATCCGTAAGTGATGGACCGGCCGTCGAAGCTCGCAACGATCTCACCCGCATTGTTGTCGACGTCGTCGATATAACCGATGTCACCGTTGTAAACCTCCCTGTGGTAGTCGTTCTCGATTTGCATCACTTTATCACCGGGCGCGAATGTCCAGCCGAAACGCTCGACCTTGCGATCGCCGGCTGGATTGAGGGCCGCCTGCAGCTCGATGTTCAACGAACGTGCGCCCACGCCGCCGCGATTCATCGGACACAGCACCTGGATGTCACGGATCCGATCGAGGCCGAACCGTTTGGGGATCCGCGTCTTCACCAGTTCAATAATGCGGCCGACGGCGGTCTCCGGATCGTCCGCCGGCACAAAGTAGAAGTCGCTATCCGTGCCGGGCGGGCTGAGATCGGGGATCGAGCCCTGGTTGATGCGATGGGCGCTGGTGATAATGCGGCTCTGCGCGGCCTGCCGAAACACTTCGGTGAGGCGCACCACTGGCACGGCGGCGGAGGAAATGATGTCGGCCAGCACTTGGCCGGGCCCGACCGAAGGAAGCTGGTCGATGTCGCCAACAATCAAAAGTGCGGCATTATCGGGCACCGCCTTCAAGAGCGCCTGCATCAGCATAACATCAACCATGGAGGTTTCGTCGACGACCAAGAGATCGCAGTCGAGCGGATTGTCGCCGCCGCGCCTGAAGCCGCCGCTCTTGGGATCGACCTCGAGCAACCGGTGGATGGTCTTCGCCTCGAAGCCGGTCGCCTCGGTCATGCGCTTGGCGGCGCGGCCGGTCGGGGCGCACAGCAAAAGGTTGGTGCCCTTCGCCGCGAGGATACGCAGGATTCCTCTGACTATAGTGGTCTTGCCGACACCGGGACTGCCGGTGATGACCAAAACCTTGGACTTCAGTGCGAGCCGGATCGCGGCGACCTGGCTTTCAGCAAGGGCAAGACCGATGTGCTTCTCGACCCAGGGTAAGGCTTTCTCCGGATCGATCCAGGGCCAAGGCAGCGTGCCGTTCGTCAGCCGCATCAGCCGTTCAGCGATGGTGCGCTCCGCGCGATGCAGGCCAGCCAGAAATACACACGGCGTTTCACCGACCGAGTCGGGGATCACAGTGCCCTCCTGCAGCTCGAGATCGAGCGCGGTGCGGATGAGTTCCTGCGGGACCTCGAGCAGCGTCTCGGCCAGCGGCCTCAGCTGTTCCGTTGGCAAGCCGCAATGGCCTTCATCCATGGCCTCGGTCAGGGCATATGAAATTCCGGCGCGCACACGGACCATCGCGGTCTTCTCGATGCCGAGCTTCATCGCGATCGCGTCGGCGGTCTTGAAACCGATGCCGCGGATGTCGCGCGCCAGCCGATACGGGTTCTCGGTCATGACCTGGATGGCGTCGGCGCCATAGGTCTTGAAAATCCGCACCGCCCGCGCCGTGCCAACCCCGTGGCTGTGCAGGAAGACCATGATTTCTCGCACCGCTTTTTGTTCAGCCCAAGCCGCGAGAATGCTAGCAGCGCGAACGGGTCCGATACCGCCGACTTCGCGCAGCCGGTCCGGCGTCGCCTCGATGACGTCGAACACCTTCTCGCCAAAGGCGCGCACGAGCTTCTTAGCGTAGACTGGACCGACGCCCCGAATCATGCCGGACGAGAGGTATTTCTCGATGCCATCGGCCGAGGTCGGGGGCGAGGTGCGCAAGAACCGCGCTTTGAACTGCTGACCATGCGTACGAT
>JBKPLN010000477.1:0-3467 GCA_046731635.1 Pseudomonadota bacterium
AGACAGTTCTTCCAGCTTGTCGTTCATTCCACCGAATCCCAGCCGCTCGTCGTCCAGAGCACAGGGAAGCATGTACTCGAGATCACCACTCCGGCTACCGAATTCTTTGCGTCGCAAATACAAAAAGCCCGGCGTCGCCGCCGGGCTTCGGCTTCAGAGCTAACGATTGCCAATCAGGCCGGCTGCAGATTGCCGGCGGCCTGCTTGCCACGCTCGGTTACGATTTCGAAGCTGACCTTCTGGCCCTCCATCAGCGAGCGCATGCCAGCGCGCTCCACTGCCGTGATGTGCACGAACACATCTTTCGAGCCATCGTCCGGCTGAATGAAGCCGTAGCCCTTTTGGGTGTTAAAAAACTTCACAGTTCCTCTAGGCATCAAGAGTTTCCTTTTTCACGCTTCCTGTTGAACGCCGACGCGTTCATCGCGTCGACGGTCACAAGCCAAGTTTTCGGGAGTTCACTTGAAGGCGCAGCCCGAACCGGGAGCGTGGCAGCAAGTTGAGGCCTAAAACCAGGTTGCGGGCGGCCACATAGACGGATTTCAATGGAACGTCAATGCTTCCGCGCACTTAGGCGGATTTCAGATAACGTTTTGTGAATTCGTAACCCCAACTTACTGGTACAATCGACCGCTTTTGAGCGCCATGCTTAATGGGTTCATTGAAATTACCGTCGGCCAATTGTGGCTACGGTGGGGCCGAGCAACGAACGCCTGTTCCAAGGAACAGGCGTTCGCCGCCAAAATCCCGACTCGGGACAAATTCCGCTGAACGCACCCTTAGGTCTGCTGAATGGCGGACACCAGCCAGCCGCCGCCACGCGCACGCATGAAGGTCCACAGCTCGGTGGCCTCCCCTGGCACGCCGCCTTCAACCGTGCGACCGCTCGCTCGTTCGACCATCTGGTCGGTAAGCGCAAACCGCATGGCGACCGTAGCGTAATCGACGCTGCCCTCGTTCCACGCTTCCGCAAGATCTCCTTGCTCGAGCTTGACGTCGGTGACCTTATTGACAAGGCCGCGGCTCGCATTCTCGGCGAGCTGCTCGGAGAAATAAGACAGCATCTCCGGCGTGACCTTGGCGCGCAGCGCGCTGACATTCTCCTCCGAGTACGCGGTCTGGACTTCGCCCAGCAGTCGCTCGAACTCATCGTAGTCCGATTTGTCAATCGTGAGTGCGGCGGCAGCCGGCGCAGTCCCGCCAACCATCCCGCCAAGGCCGCTGAAGGAATGGCCGGTCGCCGGATGCACCGCCGCGTAAGCTGGAGCCGGCGCGTTACGACGCTGCCACCAGACGAACAACAGTCGGGCGACAATCACAACCAGTGCGATTTGCAGCACCAGGCCGATGATGGAGGCGAAGCCGGCCATGCCGCCGAAAAGCCCATGCCCGAAGAGAAGGCCGAACAAGCCGGCGCCGAGGAAGCCGGCGGCGAGACCGCCGAGCAGTCCGCCACCAAACAGGCCGGGACGCGGCGCCGTCTGGCCGACAGTGTTCGATTTACCGGGCTGCGCGAGCGTGCGCTGCATCGGCGCTGCGGCGTTGGGCGCAGTCTGGGTGGCAGGAGGAGCGGAGAAAGTGCGTGTCCCACGGCTGCCGCCAGAGGATCCCCCACCAGCGCGGGCATGCGCGTCCGCGGCAATGAGCAAGCACGCGACTATCGCAGCAATCGCGATTGAAAAACGGCGTCGGATCATGTGGCCCTCCCGGCAAATGCCGCGCAGAGAATATGTATAGGAACTTCAATTTGTAAGGGGCTGGCACGCGCCACAAAGTCGCGGCGGATTAGAGGCCAATTATCACAGCAATATCATACGTCGCGCCGGGAACGGGCCGGCCGGGGTGCCTATTTCCTTGTTACGAGCGAGGAGGCCAGGCCCATGAAAGCCTTTACGGTTACCGCGATATTGTTGACGCTGACAGCAACAGCGGTCGCGAAACCCGTGCCGGCCAAAAACCTCAATCCGATGGAAGATCTGAACCCGGCCTTCGCCCGCGTTGACGTCGATATCAACAGTGGCCCCGCCGGAGCGATGCTGGAGCGCGAATATTTCGAAGCACCCGGGCTTCCGATGAGTGGCGGTATGCCTTGCCGCTTCCAATCGGCCATTTTCGACAAGGTGCGTCTCGCACAGCTGTGCCGCTAACAAGGTTTCAGCACGGGAACCAAAATATCGGGAAATCGTTGTTCGGCGGGAACTATGCAGTGGCCGCATTGGGCCACACAATGATCTATGGGGCGCAACCATGCTCGGTACTGTTCTCGTCATCATACTGATTCTGCTCTTGATCGGCGCGATTCCGCGTTGGGGCTATAGCTCCGGCTGGGGCTACGGTCCATCCGGCATTCTCGGCGTCATTTTGATCGTAGTGTTAATTCTGGCGCTGACCGGGCGCGTCTAAGCCCGCTACTGCATCAAGGTTTTCTTCACCTCGGCAACGAGCTGCTTGAGCGTGAACGGCTTGGCCAGGAACGCATACTGTTCCTGGCTGGGGAGATTCTTGTTGAACGCTTCCTCGGCATAGCCGGACACAAAAATAATTTTGAGCTCTGGATCTCTGCGGCGCAATTCCTTCAGCAGGGTCGGCCCGTCCATTTCCGGCATCACAACGTCCGAAACCACAAGATCGACGTGGCCATGCTTCTCGAGCGTCTCGATTGCTTCGAGGCCATTTCCGGCTTCCAGTACGGTGTATCCCCGCGATGCGAGCCCGCGTGCGTTAAGCGCGCGCAGCCCTTCCTCGTCTTCCACGAGAAGAATCGTGCCTTCCCCGGTGAGATCTGCGGTCGCGGCGCGCGCCATGGTGTCGGCCGCCGCCAGCGCACCTGCGATAGCGGTCGCGTCTCCCGCAGGAAGCGCGAGAACCTCGTCGGCGCCGAGAACATGCCGCGGCAGGAAAATGCGAAATGCGGTCCGGCCGGGCTCGGAATCCGCGTAAACAAAGCCGCCGGTCTGTTTCACGATGCCGTACACGGTGGACAGCCCAAGGCCTGTGCCCTTTCCCACCTCTTTGGTGGTAAAGAACGGTTCGAAAATCTTGTCGATGATCTCAGCTGGGATTCCCATGCCGGTGTCGCTGACCTCGACCAGCACATAATCGGCCTTGGGCATCCCTTTGAAGGCGAAGCTATCGCATTCCGGCGCTGAGACGTTCGCAGTGCGCAAGGTCAGCTTGCCTCCGTCGGGCATCGCGTCGCGTGCGTTCACCGCGAGATTGACGATCACCTGCTCGAATTGGGAAATGTCGACCTTAACCGGCCAGAGATCCCGGCCGTGCACAATTTCCAGCGATACCTTTTCGCCGATCAGGCGCTTGAGAAGCATCCCCAGGTCACTGAGCGTTTCGCCGAGGTCGAGCACTTGCGGCCGCAAAGTCTGTTTGCGCGAGAATGCCAGCAATTGCCGCACGAGCGCTGCCGCACGATTGGCATTCTGCTTGATCTGCATGATGTCCTTGAAGGACGG
>JBKPLN010000478.1:0-2305 GCA_046731635.1 Pseudomonadota bacterium
GCCTTGACGCGCGCGATCCCAAGTTCTGGGACGGCGGTCTCAGGGTGATTGCCAAACTGATCGAGGAGCTGGAAGCGCTGGAATAGCGAGGCCCGACCTTATTTTTGCAACCGAAACTGATTAGATGGTGCGGGTGAGCCCGCCTATGCCTCCCACCGACAGGGAAAAGAACCGGTTTTCTGCCCGCGCCAGGCGCTACGCCAGGGTGGGCACACAGCTCAGTGGCACCGCCGCGCGTTTTGCCGGGGCGCGGTTTTTTGGTGTGCCGCTCGACCGCGCGGCGAACGCCCTCGAGCTCGCCGCGGCATTGGGCGGCCTGAAGGGTCCGATCATGAAGGTGGCGCAGCTGCTCGCCACCATTCCCGATGCGCTGCCGCCGGAATACGCCAATGAGCTGATCAAGCTGCAAAGCCAGGCGCCGCCCATGGGATGGGCCTTTGTCAGGCGTCGCATGAGCGCGGAGCTCGGAGCCGACTGGCAGAAGAAATTTTCCGAATTCGATCACCATCCGGCTGCTGCCGCTTCGCTGGGCCAGGTGCACCGCGCACGCACGCTGGATGGCAGCGAGGTTGCGTGCAAGCTGCAATATCCGGACATGCAGTCGGCGGTCGAAGCCGATCTGAATCAATTGCAATTGCTGTTCGCCATCCGGAATCGCTTCGATCCGGCGATCGACACCAGCGAGATCGCAGTCGAGATCGGCGCACGTCTGCGCGAGGAGCTCGACTACGGCCGAGAGGCGAAGCATGTCGGGCTGTATCGCTACATGCTGAAGGAGAAACAGGCGATCCGGGTGCCGAAAGTCTGGCCCGATCTGTCAACCGGCCGCCTGCTCACGCTGGATTGGCTTTCCGGGCGCAAGTTGCTGGAGCACAAGGCCGACACGCTCGCTGCGCGCAATCGTCTCGCCACGGCCATGTTCACCGCGTGGTGGTTTCCCTTTAGCCGCTTCGGCGTCATTCATGGCGACCCGCATCTCGGCAATTACTCCGTCTTCGACGACGCGAAAGGGAAACCTGCCGGGATTAATCTCCTGGACTACGGCTGCATACGCATTTTCCCACCGAGTTTCGTCGGCGGCGTGGTCGACCTTTATCGTGGACTGCTGCGTGGCAATGACGACCTCGTGGTGCACGCCTACAAGACCTGGGGTTTCAAGCGGCTCAACCGTGAGCTGATCGATGCCCTCAATATCTGGGCGCGCTTCATATATGGCCCGCTGCTCGACGACCGGGTGCGAACCATCGCCGACGGCGTGAAGCCTTCCGAATATGGCCGCAAGGAAGCGTTTCGCGTGCATCAGGCGCTTAAGGCCAAGGGCCCGGTGACGGTGCCGCGCGAATTCGTCTTCATGGACCGGGCTGCCATTGGGCTTGGCGCGGTCTTTCTCCACCTCGCGGCGGAACTCAATTTCTACCGCTTGTTCAACGAGGCGATCGAATCCTTTGCGGTCGAAGACGTAGCCGCCCGGCAAGGGGCTGCCCTGAACAAGGTCGGCCTCTAGACGAAACCGAATTGTCCGGCGTTGCCCCGCGGTCGCAATTGCGCTAACCCCTCAGTATTCGTCTTTCCGACCGACTCGGAGATTTTTCCCCATGGCCGAACACGGCACCGTTGAATATGCCACTGCCACCGGTAACGACTATGCGGCGCATGAGCAGGGCTACGAGAGCTTTGTCCATTTCACCCTGGTCGGCATCCTCTATGTGGTGACCGTCTTGTTCGGGCTTGCGACCGGCGGTGTGATGGGACACTGGCTTTTGGCCGCGGCCATCTTCGTGATCGGGCTGCTCGGCGCCATTCCGGGCCTGCTCAGCAGAGCAACGACCCCCAGCTACGTGGCCTTCGTGATCTGTTTCCTGATCTTCGCCTTCACCGGACTGTCGCCGCACTGACGAAATTCACGACCGGGCGGGAGGCGCGAAATGCGAATTGCCGTACCGCGTGAGACCGACGCCGGTGAGCCCCGGGTCGCGGCCACTCCGGAAACAATCAAGAAATTTAAATCCCTTGGTGCTGAGGTCACGGTTGCGCGCGGCGCCGGCATTGCATCCGGCATCCCGGACGCCGAGTTCGAGGCAGCGGGCGCGCAAATCGGCGACGCGGTCACCCAGGACGCCGACATCGTTTTGAGGGTTCGGCGTCCCGCGCCGAACGAGTTGAGCGCGTACAAGAAGGACGCGCTGGTCATTGCGATCATGGATCCCTACGGCAACGAATCCGCGCTGAAGCAGATGGCGGATGCCGGGATTTCTGCATTCGCCATGGAATTGATGCCCCGGATCACGCGCGCGCAGTCGATGGA
>JBKPLN010000479.1:0-3552 GCA_046731635.1 Pseudomonadota bacterium
TCCTAGAAGGGTAAAGTTGTAGCTTAAGCGGTGGAGAACGGCCTGTCCGTAAACGGCAAGGTCTACGTCAAATATCCGCGAAAGACATTGGGGATCGGTGCGTTGTTAACATCCCAGGCGTCCCCAAAGGGTACTGGCCGCCACCGGTCCACCGCAACTCCAGCACCAGATGGTCGTTGGCCAAAGCCAACTGAGGGCGCGTTCGCGTCCAAGAAGGAGCTGACCGCGACAAATGCTGCCCATTGGTCGAGACTGATTAGAACTCCGGTATTAAGAGGTTGAGGTACACCGTATCGATTGATCATAGCAAACGCTGCGTCGAGCCACGGCCCTGGGTTGATACGAACGCCTCCCCGACGCCAATCAAGGGGATTGTTGCCAGGAATATCGACGACGGCAAGCGCTGAGCTGACCCAAATATTCTTGGAACGCTTTTTCGAATTTGATGCGCTCGTCGCCGCAGTGGGTTCGGTGTAGCGCTTGCGTTTAGTTTTGCGCTTCATGGTTTCTTCCTTAATTGACGACGTGAAGCCGTCGAGAACGTGAATAAAAGTCAAAAAAATGCAAAGGCGCCCGCGGCGACACACCGACTTATAGACGGAACCTTTTAAAAAGCGCCTTTTTGTGATGGCCAACACAGCGTGGCCCGACTTTTGTGATGGCCAGCACTGCTGAGCGGGATCGGTGCGCCTATTTTGATAATCGCAAGAGCTAAGGTTTCCACGGTCAATCCCGGCAGTGTAGGAGTAAGGGACATGCAGAACCGCAACTGGATTCAGGTGCTGCCATTGGCGATCTTGTTCGCACTGCAAGCAACCACCTCGCACGCTCAAGAAGCCATCGGTAAAGCCACTTCGGTAAAACCCGAGGCTGAAGGCAGCCACGGCGGTACGCGCACGCTTTCAGGAGGTGCCGACATTTATTCGAAGGAGACAGTCCGCACCGGTGATACGGGTCAGGCGGATTTGCAATTTCGCGACCAAAGCAATCTTAGCGTCGGACCCAAATCGAGTGTCCGACTCGATAAATTCGTATACGACCCGAATAAATCCGCTGGTACCGTTGCTATCCAAGCGACACGCGGCTCATTTCGGTTCGTTACGGGATCACAGGGCGGAGGAGGAAACTATCAGGTCAAGACGCCCTATGGCACGCTGGGCGTGCGCGGTTGATTAGTGTTCCAGCGATAGGGACCGGGTTGATGATCGGGCGCGTTTTAGCGCTAATTGGCAATGTAGTGCTTTGGGTCGGTTACGCCTTCGCGGCGTTTTTCTTGGCCCTATTAGTTTATGCAGCCTCCAAAGGCGGGGCGCGTGAGTTAGCAACCTGGGTTATTACGTTATCTGTTTGCGCAGCTTCCATCGTTATCGGGTTTCTCATTCGATACATTCTAGGTGGCAATCGAAAAGCCCAAGGCTAGGCCTGGGCGACCGCAGTTGGTCTCGGCTTATAAACGGCGCGCGAAATCCCATCATCAGTTCACAATCGCGGATATTCAGCGACACGCGAACAGGCGATGGCGAATTTCAAAAAGCAATAGTCAATTTGATCTGATGAGAAAGCTAGCGGCCCATTGGTTGGCCCTAGTAGGTCCAGGGACGTTGCTGGGATTTGGATCAGTGAGAAGAATCAGCGCAAGGGTTGTCCAGCAGGAGGCACCGGGCGAGCTACCGATGGTGACTGCGTGGTCGATGACTGCCCATTGCGTTGCGGGGGTTTGGGCGCGGGGGCCACTCGGGGCTGAGGTGGGGATGGCAACTTCTGGATAACTTCCTGTTCGACCGACTGCAATGTCGCAATGTTCTGGGTCATCTGGTCTTGCTTGGCGGCGAGCTGCTCTACCTTGATTGCAAGCTGCTCTTGGTTCCGCCGCATGATGGCGAGATCAACTGCCATCGGCTTAAGCTGTTGCACCACCTCAGCAGACGGTACAACTGCGGCGGCAGATGTCTGACCGTCGGGAGGCAGCTTTGCCGTCGAGTCGGGCAACAACCAAGCAACCGACGGAACTTCCATCCTGACCATCTCGATTGCTTCGTCGCTGTAGGACTGCCAGGCCAAGGTGGCGCCGATACCGGTCAGAAATACAATGGAATAGCGCACAATGGCGCGGGATATTCGCCTAGCAATCGGTCGCTTTTTAGTCTCTGGAATGTTGGGCGGAGGTGTCGCCCAATTCTTTATGTGAACAGGCTCCGGCCACTCTATGTCTGATGGAACAGGCTTCGGCCATTCCATGTCTGACGGAACAGGCTTCGACCACTCCATGTCTGATGGAACAGGCTTCGGCCTCTCTATATGTGATGGAGCAGGCTTCGGCGACTCCGGAACAAAATCGCGTTCTTGCTGAGATGAACTTGGCGCGGATGTCATCGTTGGCGCGGAGGTCATCGTTGCCCGCTCCGATTTATCGCTCAAACTTTATTGAGAAGCCAGCCATCACCCTGTGACAGAAGCAAGGCGCGAGGGCAGCAAGCGTTGGAAATAGCGACGTTGAATTTGAAGGCATTAAGGTACCGGCACGTATGTCGGTCAAAGCCCGCACAGTGACGTTCATCCGGTCCCACGTTCATCGGCTGATGCCCCCAAGATGCGTCTCGGGCGAGACAATTTGCGCCACCAAGTTTCAAAGGTCTGATACTCGGACGGCGATTGTAAGCTCAGGAATTGCTCGAACTTGAGCGCTCCAGCGTCTGCACCGAACACAAACGGTGATGCCGGGATTGACAGCGCGGCGTGCGGAAATTCCGCATTGCAAACGCCACGTCCGCTTTACCCAGCGGACTTACTGACCGACGGCGACTATGAGGGGCCTAGCATGTAACGCGTTTCGTCAAGTGCGCACGGTTAGTCGTCGATCATCAACGCGATCAGCCCGTGCTGTTCGCAAAACGCTTCCACGTCGCTCTCAAACAGACAGACTGCCTCATAATCGTTGGCGTCAACCTCGTCCTTGAGTGCCCTCGCACTGGGATAAGTTTTCTCAAGCTAGTTGGAATTGACGCGAAGAGAATTATCGTCGCGCATGGAGGCGTCTCCTTGCCGGGCTTCTATTCACGTTGCCGGTTTACACTCCGGCCACGGCCGAAGACGGGCCTTCGATCCACACCATGCTGAAGGACGGATGGCAAATTGCCGGTTACAGCCAAGCCTTCGACAATCGTTCCACGTTCATCCTCTTCCGTCACCCCGACCAGGCCTACCTGGTCCAGTGCCGGGTCGGCTACGATGTGACGCGCAAACCACCCACCTACTCGATCTGCTACAGGCTCGAGTGAAGTCCGTAGTTTCAGATCGTCGATTCCTGTGAGCCGCCCGGCTTCGGAATCTTGGGATCAACGCGCAGCTCGATTAAAGTCAAAAATCCGAAAGCGCCGGCAGCAACTCGCGCCATCGACGGGAGATTTTAAGGATCAATCCATTGACCTATGTCCAATTCTCTCTTCCAAAAACACATGAACGAAATGCGAAAATCGAGGCCACCCTCGATCCCCAAAGAGAGCACTGCCCCGATCTTACCCCGTCCCCTAGTCCCCAAAGGTCGGGGCCGTC
>JBKPLN010000480.1:0-5442 GCA_046731635.1 Pseudomonadota bacterium
GCATTGTCACGCGCCTCGAGAACAGGCTCGGTGTTCCGATTTTGAATCTTGCGAAAGCGGGCGACGAAATCCGCTATATGCTTGGCGTCGAGGAACGCATCATTCTCACAGAACAGCTCACTAACGGCTGCCCGGCCGGCGGACCTTGGGACGTGCTCCTGTTCTCGGGCGGCGGAAATGATGTCGTCGATAACCCGATGGCGTTGTGGATCAGGGATTGGGATCCAGCTTTGCCTCCGATCGATCTCATCAACAAAACACGTTACCAAACCGCGCTGGCATTGGTGCGGGCTGGCTATGAAGACCTAATCGAATTGCGAAACAAAATAAGCCCTAGTACGCACTTGGTCTTCCACGACTACGATTTTGCGATCCCCGATGGTCGGGGTATTTGTGGATTTGGCCCCTGGCTAAAACCTACCTTCGATTTGCGTAAATTTCCGCTCGGCGTTGCACGCCAGGAAGTCGTCAAGGCTATGTTGCTACAATTCGCAGCGATGTTGACTTCTTTGGCGGCATCGGCGCCAAACATTACGTTTATAAATGGCCAGGGTACTTTAAAACCTCAAGCCAGCTCCTGGGACAATGAGCTTCATCCGGCGAGAGCAGGCTTTGAAAAATTTGCTGATATTTTTCGGGACAAGCTGAAAGCCCTGTTTCCAAGCCGCGTAGCATAGAAAATATAGAGCCTGCATTTGGCTGCCGCGCCGTTAAGCCTCGAGGCGGCATTGTCAGCCCACGCCGGCCGCTTCGTCATTGTTCCGGTGCCCAAGATCACCCATGTATTCTACGGCCGCGATATCGGTTATGTCGTCGGGCGTATCGTCCTCGACGACAACATCGAGGCGATCTCTGCCACCGAACTCGCTAGATCATTGGGCGTTCGCCCGACGATCTTTCTGGTCGACTCGTCGGGATCATCGCTCGTCACAGAGAGCTTGGGTTGGCGCTATCAGCGGCGGGCAAATCGGCGTAGTATTTTTCTCCGTCCTGATGTTTCTTGGCAAAAATGGAACACCTCACAGAAAGGGGCAGGCGATGGTTGAGGCCCAACCGCGCGTACGCTATTGGATTTTACATTGGCTCCGTGTTGCGCTTTGGCCGATGCCAATCGTAACTTTGTTCAAGGCTGCGCGAATAGCTGTGAACACAGCGCGCCATTGGCACAATCAGCTGGTGCGATGAATGCGCTCCAGCTCCGCGAGCACTGGGGAAGTGGTCATACGAAAAATGCAGACGCGCTTGATGTCAAGTCGCGGTATCCGGCTCGCCATCGGTTCTTTGGCGTTGTGTTTCGCAAGCTCGGCCGGGGCGCAGGGAAGCTTGGAGCAGGGAAAGACCGCCGCCCAACTTTACGCGGCCAACTGCGCGAGCTGTCATAAATCGCCACAAAGCGTGACCAAGGCCACAGGGACTTTCGGGCTCGAGAGCTACCTCCGGGAGCACTACACGCCCAGCCCTCAATCGGCCGCCATCATTGCCGCTTATCTCGAAGGGCTGGAAAAGCAGTCGTCGGGATCTGTTCGTGCTCGGGGCGCCAAACAATCGAGCCAAGCGAAGGCCCCAAAGCCGCCGCCGAATGAAACCAAGGAGGACAAATCTCCGGTCGCACGGGCCCTCAATAGTGCGGCAGACACCGCGGAACGGGCCATCAATAAGTTGTTTCAGGCGATAAAGCCTTAAGAAGAACTAACCCGAAACGACAGCGCGACTGCTGGCGTCAAGGCTGTCCAATAGCGAGCACGCGATCATGCTCCGTTGCACTGTCTGTGGATGGCCGCGGGCAGACCGACGACCGGATTACAGCAAGCAGCAAGCGGCGCGGCGAAGCGTCGGATGGATGATGCCACCGCGTATACAGGCTTGGTTTCTGGCCGGTCCTCGCAATCCTGTTCCAAGCCGATATGCCTTATTACGTGTTCGAAGAGTCGAGATGAACGAATAACGCGGCTACAGCTCGCAAATCTGCAGGCATTTGCGGAAACGGCATCCGGCTAGTCGATCACTGGGGATCCCCCAACGAGGACGGCTTGGCGCGCCCCTCGATCGTTGCCGCGCGGTGCAAATTGGGCTCTGTTGTCGTGATGCTGGTGCCGAAGCGGGCACGATAAACCTGTAGGTTTTCCATGACACGCTGCACGTAGTTACGCGTCTCGGCCAATGGGATGCGCTCCACCCAATCGACGGCATCGATCTTTGGATTGCGCGGATCGCCGCGCTGCGCCACCCATTGCTGCACGCGACCGCGACCTGCATTGTAGCCCACGAATGTCATGATGTAGGAGCCAGTGTACTCCTTGATCAGAGCGCTGATCTCGGCTTCCCCCATTTGCATATTATAGACCGGGTCGGACACGAGACGTTTCCAGTCGTAACTGACGCCGAACCTTTTTGCGGTATCGCGGCCAGCCTCGGGTGTAACCTGCATCAGCCCGACCGCATTGGCCGGCGATTTGTCGCGTTGGTCAAAAGCGCTCTCCGTACGTACGATCGAATAGACGATGCTTTTATTGACCGGAGGAGCGATCGGTCGGTAAGACGGCACACCAATTTCGGGAAAGGCATAGTGTTCGAACGGCATACCTCGTGCGAGCGCTGTCTTGCCAATCGCCAGCATTGCTTGAGCATCGTTGTAGCGCGCAGCGAGTTGGCCAAGCCCACTAAGCGTCGCAACATCGCTGCTTGTTTCGGCCACGTCGCTGACGAATGACAAAGCAAGATCGAACTCGCCTATTGCATAAAGAATGTCTGCACCATGCAGCAGGTCGCGCTTAGCCCCGTCAATCGACTGCGGCGGTGGGGGACGCAATGCAATGTCTCTGAGGCCAAGTCGGGCCCGCGCCAGCTGGCCGTAATACGCTGTGGGATATCGCGCGGCTGTCTCGTATTGCGCGCGCATGTCCTGGAGCTGGCCGGCCGCCTCGGCGGCGCGGCCGCGCCAATAGGCAGCACGTGCCAACACAATTGGATCGGCAGAACCTTGATCGACCTGGATAAAATGATCGAGCGCAGTGGTCGGATTATGAAGGAAACGTAGCGCGATCCAGCCGGCCATGAAGTGGTATTCAGCGCGATAATAGATGTTAGCTGGAAGAGCGGCGGAGCGCACTATCTGATATGCGGTCTGCGCATCGCCGCGATCGATGAGTCTTCGGGCCAACAAGCGAGACTCGCGCCACCACTCATCGGTGTCCTGATGCTGCAGATCCTCGCGCGAAGAGTCGGCCACAACTTTGCCTGCCGCATCCAGTTCATTTTGCGTTAGCAGCCAGTGAAGACGGCACAGCGCATAGCCCAAGTCCGTGCGTGCTTCTTTCGGGACTGCTTCAAGCAGCGTCCTACTTTTGGTGGAGTTGGTCTTAGCGGCATCACAAGCCTTGACGATCGCAATTTGAGGGGGGCCAAGCCGCTTGGCGGCGCGCATCGCCGCACCGAAGTCCTTGGCGCCGATGCGCCGGTCCAAACGCGCAGTGTGATCGGCGGGGCTCAACTCGTTACGAAAAACGTCGGCCACGTTCGCTTCTAGTTCGGCCGACATTTCTGCCGAGCGCCATACCGCGCGAACTTCGCGCGCAGCACTTGCACGGTCGCCCTCGCCCAGCAACACACGCGCGAGCGCTAGCCGGCCAAGCGCACTAACTGGCTTCCCGCCGACGAAGCGGCGCACAGTGGCAGCGTCGCGCCGCTCCTGCCACAGCCTTGCCTCCGCGCGCTGGCGAAGCAGGGGGATGCTCGGCCAGTCGGCATTGGCTTGGATGAAAACGGCGTAACGGTCAAATCCGGCTGCATTCCCGGGATTGCGTAAAAGCGTCCATTCGACAAGTTTTTGCCCCACTGGTTCGCTGATCGATGACGCAACCGTTGTTGCGTCACTAAACTTGCGCTGTCGTACTAGCTCGATTGCTTGCTTCGTCGCCGCCAGCTGTGGCGATAGCTGCGGCGCTGGCGCGTTTGTTTGGTCGCTCGCCAATGGGACCCTCGGCACCGCACGCTCTGACCGCGCTGAGTCAGACGTCGATCGGTGCTTGTGATGCTGTGCCTTAGCAGTTTTGATCTTTTGCGAGGGAATGTGTTTATGCGCTGGTGTAGAAGACGCATCGGCGGTGCCGACGGCAATCACGGCCGAAACGAGCAGCGAAGCTATGCCGCGCCGACTTAGCCGACCCTTGGTGCGCGCATTCGCGCATTCACCGAGAGCAGTAACGCAGGCTCGATGTACATTGAAGTCTAAAAAGTGAATGGTCCCGCCTTCCCATTTAGATTCGCTTCACCCAACCTAGCATGGCTGATCCAAATGTCACCATTGCCAGTAATAGTGGTCCGCGCAATCGCAAGTATCGCGCCCCCGAAACGCGGCATCAAGTTGCCGCCCGTCGCGGCCGATTACTATCTGATGACGATGCGGGCTGCCGAACTTGAACTTCAGTAAGCGGACGAATTGGCAAGGGTCTTTGCCGAGTCGAATACCAAGCGTCTAATTGGCTCGGCGGACTTGATCCGGTCGCCCGATACTTCACGATCCTCACCGTAACGTTTGGACATCCCGGACATTCAAACGTGCGTCTATCGTAACCCGGCTGATCAGGCTCGATACATGCAAGCCACATCTGTGACTTGCACAGTTCGCAAAAAGGACGACCGATGATGCGCTGTTGCGGAAGAATTTCATGCTTTCGCATACTGCACCTTTTGAGTCCCAAAGCGGGACTGCAAGAAAAAGCAGTTTGTATTAGCGACGCACTTTGATTCTCTCCCCACAATAGCCGAACAAGTCCGGATGTTTGTTTTGTGACGAATTTACGGTTGTCCCATCACACAAAGTTACGACACAACGTCTGTACGTGATTTCCGCTTGGCATAGATATCAAAGCGATGTCCGCGAGCGCTCGACGCTGATTTTTTCTGTACTAAGTTACCCGCAGACCCTGTTCCACATAGGGAACATTCTGACCCACGGCTCAGGTGAAAATAATTGGGGAACGCGCCTAGTTCTCGCGGATTACCAAACGACGCCGGGCCCGTCCACCCGCCCCTGGCTGGCAGTTTACAGGGCCGCCGCTGAAGCCCCTTTTCGGCAGCCCTGCCGCCCTAACGAAGCATGGGAAGCCATTGCAATGATGGGCACCGTGCTTTTTACAGACCACGGCATTGTGGTGATCGCCATAGTCAGTAGATCCATCGCAATTGTGCTCGCATTTTTGGCTGTTTCGATGGGAGTTGAGCAATGCATCGGGCGACTCGAATCTAAAATTCGCCAAGCAATGTGGTCTGACGTCAACCACCAATAAACGAACAGGGTATATGCCCGTCTTTAGTCCATCGGGGAAGGATTTCCGTACATCTGGTCCTTGGCTCGCAAATGGCGCGATCGCAGCTCTTTACTACACAATAACAGTAACAGTTGGCGCAAAACTCGCGTCGCTGCAAAATGCTCAAGCCGGC
>JBKPLN010000481.1:0-2150 GCA_046731635.1 Pseudomonadota bacterium
TGGCATGGCCGCGCGAAGCCTGGGCCATGGCGCTGCGCCCGCCGCCGCCGCTGCCCG
This sequence comes from Pseudomonadota bacterium, assembly GCA_046731635.1. GTDB lineage: Bacteria > Pseudomonadota > Alphaproteobacteria > Rhizobiales > Xanthobacteraceae > Pseudolabrys. The sequence continues at coordinate 58 of JBKPLN010000481.1, forward strand.
CGAAGGCACTACGACCGCCGCCGCCGCCACCAGGCCGGGCGCCGCCTCCACGCTGGGCCGCCGCCTTTTTCTGCCCCGAGCCTCGCGAGGCTACATCCTTCTTTTGGCCGCCGCCCTTCGCGCCGGGGCGATCACCGCCTTTGGCTCCCGGGCGATCGCCGCCTTTGGCTCCGGGCCGATCACCGCCTCCAGGCCGATCGCCTGCGCCAGGCCGGCGGTCCCCAGCGCCACCGGCGCCGGGACGATCACCACCGGGACGTCCATCGCCGCCGGGGCGGAGCGCCTGCTTGCCGTCGTGGCCGCGGAAATCCATGCGGTTGTTCGCGCCGCCGCGAATGTTATTGCCCTTGTTGAATTTGTTGGCGACATCCTTGTTGTTGTAGCGAACACCGTGTCGATGATCGACGTTGTGATTCCAGTTGTTGCCGCCGGTGTTGATGTTGACCGGGCGATTGACGTTGATGTTGTTGTTGCCCCAGTTGACGCCGCCACCCCAGTAATTTCCACCGGAGGCCCAACGTCCAACGGCATAGCCCGCGCCGAATGCCAATCCGGTCGCGAGGAGTGCGCCGCCGCCCGGCCAATAGCTTGCGCCCCAGTAGTAGGGCGGATAGGCCGGATAGGGCCACGCACCGTAGACTACCGCCGGGTCATAGTAGGGGACGTAGACGGTCTGCGGATCGGTTGGCTCGATCACGATGTACTGCTTCCCGCCTTCGCTTTTCTTCGTGACCTTCTGCTGCTTTGTCGACTGGAGCTTGTTGTTTGCATCAGCCTTGGCGCGCAGCCGCTGAACGGAGTCCATCACGTCGGTCTGCTGGGCGAGCACGGCATCGCCAAGTTTCTGCGTCCAGTCGAGCTTGTCGCTCATCATCTTCAGCACGTCCGGCGTCGCGGTGAGCGACTTGACGCTTTCATCCCAGCCCTGCTTGTCGACTTCAGCCTTCAGCGCATCGCCCTTGAGATTTTTGTTCTGCTCCATCCACCGGGCGGCCTGGACGACCTCGAGCGGATACGTCGACGCCATCAGGACCTCGGCCAGCAAGGTGTCTGGATACAGTGCGATGGGCGAAACCAGCGCATCGATCTGTTCGGGCTTGAGCGGTTGATCGCCAGACGTGCTCGCCGGCGCTGCCGGTGTTTGGGTCTGCGCGGTCGCCGCCTGTGCGAAGACGACAAACAGGATAAGTGCGAGCAATTGTGCGAAAAATTTCGACATGGCCACTCCCTCGGTTCGCCCCGTCACGGACGCGAGTTGACTGGTCCCAAGCCTAAATAAAGCGATAGGGCTGATCGAGTTGGACAGAGGTCCAATATCGACCGGGCGGGAACTATGGATTTGGAAAGATCGTCTTCCAGTCCGCCTTCATGTCGACCACGGTCCAGCCGCGTTTTTTCGCCTCGTCCAGCGCCTTGTCGAGCCTGCCGATGCGCGAATTGCGGTCATAGGCATATTCGCGCTCAGCATCGGTGTGGTGCACGATACCCATGAAGCGCGCCCCGGGGTGCGCGGCGGTCCATTGCAGCATCTGCAGATCGCCATCGGAATTGCCGAACGCGAAAATCGGGTAACGTCCGATGAAACGATTGATCCCGACGGGCTTGCCCGGACCGTCGTCGATGAACGCGACTTTCGGCAGCTTGAGCAGTTCTGCGCTGCTCGAATTTTGTGACGCCCGATGAGCCGACGACCTGCTGGGGCGGAATGCCATAGATCTTTTCCGTCCAGGGCCGCATGAACTCAATGCCCCCACCCGATACGATAAAGGTCTTGAAATCGTTGGCCCGCAGATACCTCATCAGCTCCAGCATGGGCTGATAGACAAGCTCCGTATAAAGTCGTTTGAAGCGCGGATGTTTCGCGGTGGCGGTCCACTCCAGCACTTCCTTGGAAAATTCTTCGACGCTCATGCCGGTGTGCGTTGCCGCTACGATCGTGAGCAAACCCTTCTCGCCCGACGCGGCCAGGGCTTTCATGTCATGTTCGAGCAAGGCCTTGAATGGCTGCTTCGTCTTCCATTCCGGGTGCTGCGGCGCCATTGCCTTCACGCGATCGAATGCGAAGGCAAGCTGGAAGTAGAACGGCTGTTCGC
>JBKPLN010000482.1:0-2952 GCA_046731635.1 Pseudomonadota bacterium
GTGATGATCGCCAACCTGCAATACGGTTGGACGTTGTTCGTCGGTCCGATCGATCAAAAATACCACTGGGGCCGCGCCGCGATTCAGGTCGCCTTCACCATCTTTGTTCTGACGGAGACCTGGCTGGTGCCGATCGAGGGCTATCTGATCGACAAGTTTGGTCCGCGTATAATGATCAGCGGCTCGGGCGTGCTGGTTGCGATTGCGTGGGTCATCAATTCGGTCGCGGATTCTTTATTCCTGCTGTATTTAGGTGCCGCCATTGGCGGGATTGGCGCCGGCGTTGTCTATGGCGGGTCGGTCGGCAATGCACTCAAGTGGTTCCCCGATAGGCGCGGCCTTGCCGCCGGTCTGACGGCTGCGGGATTCGGCGCCGGCTCCGCGCTGACCGTCATTCCGATTGCCAACATGATCACATCGAGCGGTTATCAGGCAGCCTTCCTCTGGTTTGGTCTCGTGCAGGGCCTCGTGGTTGTTCTGGTCGGACTGATGTTGCGCGCGCCGGAGCCCGGTGAAGTCCCGCCGAGCCAGGCCGTGCAGCAATCGCGTCGCGACTATGAATGGCAGGAAGTACTCAAGACGCCGCCGTTCTATGTGATGTACGTGATGTTCGTCGCCGTTGGCGCCGGCGGTCTGATGGCGATTGCGCAACTCGCGCCCATCGCCAACGACTACAAGATTGCAAACATTCCGGTATCGCTGGTCGGCCTGACGCTTCCAGCCCTCACGTTTGCGTTGACCATCGATCGGGTGCTCAACGGTATCTGCCGGCCGTTCTTTGGCTGGGTCTCGGACCAGATCGGCCGTGAGAACACGATGTTCGTGGCCTTCATGCTGGAAGGCATAGGCATCTACGCATTGCTGTATTTCGCCAACAATCCGGTCTTGTTTGTGATCCTGTCGGGCGTGGTGTTCTTCGCGTGGGGCGAAATTTATTCGCTGTTTCCGGCGACCTGCACCGACCTCTACGGCAAGAAGTACGCCACCACGAACTATGGGATGGCACCGCCTCGCTTCTCGTTCCACTGGCAAATGAGCTGACATCGGCGACCGGGAGCTGGCACGCCGTGTTTTACGTAGCAGCCATCCTGAACATCGTGGCTGCAGTCATGGCGCTCGCCGTGCTGAAGCCCATGCGCACGAAGTTCATTTCAAGAAGCTGACACGCCAAAATCCGCAAAGCCGCCCGCGGGATAGCCCCGCGGGCGGCTCTGTTCTAAGGCCCGGGCAGCGGCGGTTGCCAGTCCGCAAGGTTCTGGCATATTGTATACCAGCCATGAGTAACCGAGCCCGCAGTTCCAGTCGCGTGAGTGTGTCCGGCCGTGGAGGCGCCGCCAGAAAGCCTCTTTACCCCACGCTCGAGCCGATCGACGCCGCGCCAAGCTTCAAGCACCAGGCTTATACCGCGCTAAAAACCGCGATCGTCGCGATGGATATCTATCGCAGCCGGGATGATATCCGCCTGGACGAGCGCAAGCTCGCCCATGAGTTCGGCATCAGTCGCACGCCAGTCCGGGAAGCGATGGCGCAGCTCGAGAGCGAAGGCTTTGTTCGCTCGGTGCCGCGCCGCGGCATTTATGTGGTGCGAAAGACCAAGCGCGAGGTGATCGAAATGATCACCGCCTGGGCAGCGCTCGAGAGCATGGCAGCGCGGCTGATTACCCAGGCTGCGACCGATGAGGAAATTGCCGGCTTGCGCAAGATGTTTACGACGTTTGAGAACGGCAAGCTGCGAGCGCATCTCGACGAATACTCCGACGTGAACATCGAATTCCATCAGACAATCATCCGGCTCAGCCGCAACGATGTGCTGATCGATCTCGCCGAAAACCTCTTCACGCACATGCGCATGATCCGGCGCAAGACGATCGGCGAAAAAGACCGTGCCGATCGATCAATCCGCGACCACATGAATATCATTGAAGCCCTGGAAGCGCGCGCAACAGACCGCGCGGAAGAACTCGTGCGCGATCACGCGCTCGGACTGGCCGAGCACGTGAGGCGCTATGCCGACTATCTCGACTGACATGCCGCATTTCTTTCTCAAGCTGATAGCGCCGCGGCCGACGTTCGCGAATGACATGAATGACGCAGAGAAGGCGATGATGCAGGAGCATTTCCTTTACTGGAAAGGACGGCAGGACAAGGGAGATGTTCTGGTGTTCGGCCCAGTCCTTGATCCGCAAGGACCCTATGGAATGGGCGTTATAAGCGCATCCGACGAAGCCAGTGCGCGCGCCTTTGCGGCCGGCGATCCTGTGATGAAAGCCAGTGTCGGTTTCAAGTGTGAAATCTATCCAATGCGCGCGGTCACGCGCGAAGCAACAAACTGAGCGATCGGGAGGACTCACATGGCAGAAGCTGCAGTGAAGGAAAAACGCGAAGCCACGACGCCGGAAGCAGAGCAAAATCTCACCGACGGCTTTCACCTCATCATCGATGCTCTCAAGCTCAACGGCCTGAACACGATTTACGGTGTGCCTGGCATTCCGATCACCGACTTCGGCCGCATGGCACAAGCTTCCGGAATTCGCGTCATTTCCTTTCGCCATGAGCAGAACGCGGGCTATGCAGCGTCGATCGCCGGCTTCCTCACCAAGAAGCCGGGCATTTGTCTTACCGTTTCCGCTCCCGGGTTTCTTAACGGTTTGACTGCACTCGCCCACGCCACCACCAATTGCTTCCCGATGATCCTTATGTCGGGCTCCTCCGAGCGTGAGATCGTCGACCTGCAGCAGGGCGACTACGAGGAGATGGACCAGCTCGCGATCGCCAAGCCCCTTTGCAAGGCGGCCTTCCGCGTGCTCCATGCGCAGGACATCGGCATCGGGCTTGCGCGCGCGATCCGCGCAGCTGTTTCCGGACGTCCGGGCGGCGTCTATCTGGATTTGCCGGCCAAGCTGTTCGGTCAGGTGATGAATGCCGAGGCCGGAAATCAGTCTCTCGTAAAGG
>JBKPLN010000483.1:0-4262 GCA_046731635.1 Pseudomonadota bacterium
CGGCGCGATCGTATTTCGAATCTGGGCACGCAGACGCCAGGAGCGCACAGGTCGGCAAGCACCGGTTCTGCTGGTCACGCTTGCGTTGGTGATCGGACTGCCGCTCGCGGTGTTTTTCCTTGCAGGTCTTCCAATTGGATTTGAATTTCCGCAGGCCGGACGCTTCAACATTGCCGGGGGCACCGAGGTGCTTCCCGAATTTGTCGCCCTGTTATTCGGCCTCTCGATCTACACCGCGGCGTTCATTGCGGAGGTCGTGCGCGCCGGAATTCTCGCGATAGCGCGGGGTCAGACCGAGGCCGCCTATTCGCTGGGATTACGACCGGGACTGACGCTTCGGCTGATTGTGGTACCTCAGGCCATGCGGGTGATCATCCCGCCGCTCACAAGCCAGTATCTCAACTTGACCAAGAATTCCTCGCTCGCTGTCGCGATCGGTTATCCGGATCTGGTGCAGGTTTTTACCGGCACGGTACTCAACCAGACCGGGCAAGCGGTCGAGGTCGTTGCGATCACGATGCTGGTCTATCTCGTAATCAGTCTCACGACTTCGCTCCTGATGAACATCTACAACAGGCGTGTAGCGCTGACGGAGCGGTGAGGGCTTCCTTATGACCATGGCCGAAGCCGATCTTGCCGTTGCGGAGCTAGCGTTCGTTCGGCGCGCCACCATCCCGCCGCAACCGCCGCCGACAAAAATGACGGGGGCGTTGGGATGGCTGCGCGACAATCTGCTATCGACGCCATTCAACATTGCGCTCACGATCCTGATCGTCCTGCTACTTGCCTGGGTCGTCCCCGAGCTGGTCAAATTCCTTTTCCTCGACGCGGTGTGGAGCGGCACCGATCGCGACGCCTGCCTCGAATCGGTTCAGCATCGCGAGATCGGCGCCTGTTGGCCGTTCGTCTGGGAGCGGCTGCCGTACTTCATCTACGGCTCCTATCCGATTTCCGAGCGTTGGCGGGTCGACGTATTCTTCGCGATGCTCGCCGCGGGGATCGTCTGGCTCTTGTGGCTCAACGCGCCACGGCGCGACCTCGGCGCCATCTATTTCTTTGTGGTGCTGCCCGTTTCGTCATTCATTCTGCTTACAGGGTGGTCGGCGATTGGCCTTCGTCCGGTCGAGACCGTGCTGTGGGGCGGCGTGCTTGTGACGATCGTGGTTGCGGCGGTCGGCATCGTGGTCTCGCTGCCGCTGGGAATACTTCTCGCGCTTGGCCGACGATCCCCCATGCCGGTCGTGCGATCGCTCTCGGTCATATTCATTGAATTCGTGCGAGGCGTGCCGTTGGTGACGGTGCTGTTCATGGCCAGCGTGATGTTGCCGCTATTCGTGCCGGAGCAACTATCTCCCGACAAACTGGTCCGAGCCCTGATCGGCATCGCGCTGTTCGCATCAGCGTATATGGCGGAAGTTGTCCGCGCAGGACTGCAAGCGATTCCGAGAGGTCAATATGAGGGTGCCATGGCGGTGGGGCTACGATACTGGCAAATGATGCGCCTAGTAGTTCTGCCGCAGGCGCTGAAGGTGACGATCCCGAATATCGTGAATACCTATATCGGTTTGTTCAAGGACACCACGCTCGTCTTCATCGTCGGAATATTCGATCTCCTGCGTACGATCGAGGTTGCGTGGATTGACCCCAAATGGGCGACGCCGGTTACCAGCACGACCGGTTACGTCGTTGCGGCGATCTTCTATCTGATCTTCTGCTACGGCATGTCGCGTTATGCGCGCGCAATGGAGGCTCGGCTTGCGAGAGGCGACCGGCGCTAAGGAGAGGGCATGAACACCGCAACGGCACAGGGGTCGCTCCTCAAGCCGGCGAAGCTCAACACGCCGGTTGCCGTCGAAATTAGCGCCATGAACAAGTGGTACGGCGACTTTCATGTGCTCCGCGACATCAATCTGAAGGTCTTGGGCGGTGAGCGCATTGTTATTTGCGGTCCCTCCGGCTCGGGCAAGTCGACCATGATCCGCTGCATCAACCGACTTGAAGAGCACCAGACTGGGCACGTCCTTGTCGACGGCGTGGAGCTGACGGCGGACCTGAAAAAGATCGACGAGGTGCGGCGCGAAGTCGGCATGGTTTTTCAGCACTTCAATCTGTTTCCGCACCTGACGGCGCTGGAGAACTGCACGCTGGCGCCGATCTGGGTGCGCAAAATGCCGAAGAAACAGGCGGAGGAAGTGGCGTTGCACTATCTCAGGCGCGTGAAGATTCCGGAACAGGCCAACAAATATCCGGGTCAATTGTCAGGCGGACAGCAGCAAAGGGTTGCGATCGCGCGCGCGCTCTGCATGAATCCGAAAATCATGCTGTTCGATGAGCCGACGTCGGCCCTCGATCCGGAGATGGTGAAGGAGGTTCTCGATACGATGGTGGAGCTTGCCCATGACGGCATGACGATGCTGGTGGTAACCCACGAAATGGGTTTTGCCCGGCAGGTGGCAAACCGCATTGTGTTTATGGACGAGGGCCAGATCGTCGAGGTTAATGTCCCACAGGAGTTCTTCGCGCATCCGCAGCATGAGCGCACAAAGCTTTTCCTCAGCCAGATTCTGCACTGAAAACGATCGCCGACGTCTAGTCCTTGGTGACTGGCAGATCGGGACGCGCGCTCCATTCCGACCAGGAGCCATCATAGATGCGCGGCATCTTCTTTCCGATGGCGTCTAGTCCCATCGCAAGGATGACCGCCGTAACCCCGGAGCCGCACGTCGTAATGATCGGCTTGTCTGTATCCACCCCTGCCTTCCTGAACGCGGCGGCAATTTTATCGGGCGAGGCCAGCCGTCCATTCTCCACGATTTCCGTCGAGGGTACGCTGTGGGCGCCTGGCATGTGACCAGAGCGCAGACCGGCCCGCGGCTCCGGCTCGCTGCCGGCAAAGCGGCCGGCCGAGCGGGCGTCGACCACCTGGGCAGTCTCGCCGGCGAGCGCCATCTGTACGTCGCTCACCATAGCGACGGCGTTCGTGTCCATATTGGCGTTGAACGTCCGTTTGAGCCGCTTTACTTCGCCGGCTTCCGTCGGCCGGCCTTCCGCCTTCCATGCTGGCAAACCACCATCGAGAATGAACACGTTGCGCGCGCCGAAAATTCGGAATGTCCACCACACCCGGGGCGCTGAATAAAACCCGCTGCCGTCGTAAACTACGACGGTGTCCTTGTCCGAAATGCCGAGCGAGCCGGCTGCTTCGCCGAATTGGTCCGGTCCCGGCAACATGTGGGGCAGGTCGGTTGATTTATCGGCGATGGAATTGATGTCGAAAAACACCGCGCCAGGAATATGCGCAGCCACGTATTCAGCGCGCGCATCCCGGTTTTGCGTGGGCAAGTAGTAGGAACCGTCGACAATGGCGACGTTGTTCTTGCCAAGCTGGCCCGCGAGCCATTCGGTCGATTTCAGCCAGCGGCTCGACGTTGATGCACCCATTGCAAACTCCGTATAACGCAAGCTTGGTCGATCTTGCGTCCGAGTGCAACGATTGAGGCGGCTATTAGGTTGCATGCCGTCCGATGGGGATGATCAATGATTGCGCGAATTTGGTATGGCTGGACCAGCCCGCAAAACGCCGATGCCTATGAGGCTTTGCTCAAGACCGAGATTTTTCCCGGCATTTTGGCGCGCAGTATCGCCGGCTTCCGACGCATCGAGCTCTTGCGCGCGCCGGCCGGCGAAGAGGTCGAGTTCGTAACCGTAATGTGGTTCGACTCGGTGGATTCCGTGAAGACTTTTGCCGGCCCGGATTACGAAACGGCAGTCGTTCCTCCGAAAGCGCGCGCGGTGCTCGACCGTTTCGATGTACGCTCGCGGCACTACGAGGTACGCGAACAGCGCGAGGCGCGCTAGGCGAGTGCAAGCCGCACGCGGCGGTTCTGCTTGCCCTTCTTTTCGATCTGCGTGACGCGAACGCCGCCGATTTCTGCTGTCGCGCGCACATGCGTGCCTCCGCACGGTTGCAGGTCAAGACCCGCAATCTCGATCAGTCGCACGCGGCCGGTCCCCATCGGTGGCTTCACCGACATGGTTTTGACAAGACCCGGGTTGGCCTCGAGCTCGGCATCGGTGATCCAGCGGCTGGTGACCGGCGCATTGCTCGCGATCATCTCGGCAACCTTTGCGGTGATCGCATCCTTGTCGAGGCCGGCTTCCGGAATGTCGAAGTCGAGACGGCTTTCGCTGTCTCCGACTGAACCGCCGGTCACTGCATAGGGCAGCACCGCGGAAAGCAGGTGCAGCGCTGTGTGCATGCG
>JBKPLN010000484.1:0-3072 GCA_046731635.1 Pseudomonadota bacterium
GACATCGACCCCTTTCGATCGTATCTGAATCTGCTAGGCTTTAAGCGAACTGGGTAAAGCGGACATAGCGCGTACGACGCGAAATGTCTGCTTTTGACCCAAAGCGGACATGACGCTAATGGCCAGTCGATTGTCGACTCAACTCCTCCAAAAGCCCGCGCATTGCGTCAAGGTGCGTGCCGAAGCCCGCCCAGTCGCCGGATTTTAATCGTTCAATTGCTTGATTGTAGCGGTCAAGCGCCTCGCGCGCCTGGGCAGCAGCAGGGGCGGCCAGTGACGTGGCCGTTGAAGCACTTGGACCCCCCTGGCGCCGCGCCAGTCTCGAAGAGTGCGAACAGTGCCTCGGCGAGTGTCTCCTTCATGACTACACGATCGTTATAGGCTGCGATCACGCGTTTGAGTTCTGGTAATTGGCCTTGCGCCGCCCGCAAATAAAGCGGCGACACATAGAGAATCGAATTCTCGATTGGGATCACAAGCAAGTTGCCACGGATGACCCGCGAACCCATCTGGTTCCACAATGTGAGTTGTTGAGAGATTTCCGTATTCTGATTGATCAGCGCCTCGATCTGGAACGGACCGTAGACAAGCTTATCTTTGGGAAATTCATAGACAATCAGCTTGCCGTAATCGGGTGGATCGCAGCGAGCCGCCAGCCATGCGATCATGTTGTCGCGGCGGCTCGGCACCATGGGGAGCATGAGGAAGAACTCGGCCTGCGTCTCCCCCGGCAGCCGCATGATAATGTAGTAAGGAAGCATCAAGGTCGTGCCGTCGCCGCCCGGCTCACGTGGAAATTGCCAGAGGTCCTCGCGGTTGTAGAAAACGTCAGCCGCCTCCATATGGTAGGCTTGATAGATTTGCGCCTGTATCCGAAAGAGATCTTCAGGATAGCGAATATGCTTCTGCAAGTCTGACGGCATGGTTGCGAATGGCTTGAACAGGTTTGGGAAAATTCGCTGGTATGTTTTAGCGATGGGGTCCGTGGCATCCGTCAAATAAAAATCGACGGTTCCATTATAGGCGTCAATGACGATCTTCACTGAATTGCGAATGTAGTTGAGATCGAGTCTTTGCGCCGGTTGAGCATAGGGAAAATAGTCGCTCGTTGTATACGCGTCCTGTATCCAAAACAGCCTGCCATCGCTGACTACTAGGTAAGGATCGTGGTCCAGGCGAAAGAATGGTGCGATCGTGCGCACCCCTTCCCGGATCTCACGGCGGATCATGATCCGGCTCTCGTCCGTGATATAGCTCGACAGCAGGAGGTTTATGTCACTGAAGTGCCAGGCAAAGAGGTTCTTCCGCCAAAAGCTCCCAATAAAAATGCCGCCGGTGCCATCGTAGCTCGCGTAAATATTATCTTTGCCCTTCGGATAGTCGAACTCCGGCGTACTTCCTTTAACTAGGACATAGCTGTCGGTCTCTTCCCCATAATAAATACGCGACTCGCGGATGTCGGGACCACTGATCGAAACCGGTGGAATGTCTCGTAGATAAAATAGCGGCAATCCTTCAACGCTCTTGCGGGTGACTGGGCTCATCACCACGCCATTGCCGTGGGTAAAAAGTACATGGATGTTGACCCACGTTTGTGCGTTGTGAGGCAGCAACGAGGATTTCAACTCGCGGGCCGAGAGCATGACGCTTTGGTACGTACCGCCAAGCCAATAGCGGTCGACATCCACGTCATGGAACTTGTAATAGGTGCGGATCTCCTGCAGCTGCCGGTAGGCATCCATCAGCGGCTGCCAATCCCACAGCCTTATATTGTCAATGGTTGCCTTGTTGGCCTCGATTGCCTTGAAAGTGAGGTCCTGTTCGGCCGGGAACGGCTTCACTGTGATCTGCTGAAGATTGTATGCCTGCTGGGTCAGCGCGATGTTGCGTTGAATGTAGGGCCTCTCCAGTTCCAGCTCATTCGGTCTGACGAACACACGCTGGAAAATTCCCGGAATCAGGCCCGACAACACGAACGATCCGCCGAAAACGAGGACTGCCGTTGCCACGGGAATTCGGAAGCTGCGCACCCTGACGTTTGTCCATGCGGCTAAGGCAGCAATCATCGAAAGCGCAATCAGCAACCAGAGAGCGGGCAATACCACATGAATGTCGGCGTAGCTCGCACCGACCACCACACCATTGTCCTTGTAAAGCAACAGATACCGGTCGAGATAGTAGGACCAGGCCTTCACTGCGAAAAACAACCCGAGCAGCACGGAGCCATGGGCGATCGCTGCCGGTGACATCGATCTGCGCTGGACATCGTATCGGATGTCGCCGTGTACCCAATAAATTGCACCTGCAAAAAGAGCGCTCAGAAAAAGCGTGATAAACATCCAATTCTTAATTTTGACATAGGCGGGCAACGCAAAGAGATAGAAGATGATGTCCTTGTCGTAGACAGGGTCGTTCGCGCCGTGAGGCACCTGATAGAGAAATTGCAGGAAGACATGCCAATTGTCGACTTCTCCCCACGCGACGAGCGTGGCGAGAAGACACGCACCGACAGGAATTACGATGCGCCACGGCAGCCAACGGCGAGTGAAATCCAACGTCTCGGGCAAGATCGCAGTGCCTGCGGATTTCGACTCGTCATCGGTGACATCCTTTTCCCATTGGGATTGACTGAACCGGAGCGCGAGCGATCCATTTGCCCAAAGAATGATGCTTGTCGCGATGAAGACGACGATGAATATCTCAGCTTCAGTGACAATTCTTATCCAGAAGACGTCCAAATAACCGACTGCGGAAAACCAAAGCCAATCAATTAAGAGGCTAGCGATTAGCTCCAGCAGAATGAGGCAGGTCACCAAGATGGCGATGACGATGAGGAGCACCCGTAGGGCGCCTTGCCATGGTGCCCGCCGTCGGGATCCGATGATCCGCATCGTCATAATTTTAATGATAGCAAAAGCGCTCTATAATCACCCCCCTACAGATGACAGGGATTTTGACCAACGACTGGACACGCCGAACACTTTGATGGGCCCGGGAGGCGCCGCACGCGTGTGCGGCGTCAAAGAGTTAGCTTGTCCAGCCGCTGCAAAACCACATTCTGAAAAGCAAAGA
>JBKPLN010000485.1:0-8654 GCA_046731635.1 Pseudomonadota bacterium
GTTATGATCGATCATGTGGGATTTTCGGTGTCGGACTATGCGCGCTGGAAGGCCTTTTATGAGAAGGCATTGCTGCCGCTTGGCTACTCAGTGATCATGGAGGTGACCGCGCAGGCAACCGGAATGCCGGCCGCCGGTTTCGGCAGCGATGGCAAGCCCGATTTTTGGATCGGGGGCGAGGGAATGGTGGACAAGCCTCTGCACATTGCGATCGCTGCGAAAGATCGGGCCTCGGTTGACGCGTTCTACCGCGCGGCGCTGGCGGCGGGCGGCAAGGATAATGGTCCTCCCGGCGTGCGGTCGCACTATCACCCGAATTATTACGGGGCGTTTGTATTTGACCCCGATGGGCACAACATCGAGGCGGTCTGCCACGGGCCAGGCTGATATCGGATACCGCCGGGCTGCAAAACGAAGCGTCATAAGTCCGGAATCGGACAGACGCATTTCACATTGTGAATTATCGTCAGTCTATCACTGGCCACGGCACTGCCACGGGCGCTGGTGACCGAGAGACGCGTCGCGCTCCCGCCTGTATCAGCAAAGGGGTGCACCATGCCGCAGCCAGATTTTGATCAGTCAATGTTGCCGCCGATTGCCAGACGGCGCTGCCCTTTGTGCGGACTGCAGATGACTATTGCTCGTATCGAGCCCTCCGATGATGTCGACTGCGAAGAGCGAACTTTCGAATGCTCGAAGTGCGCCTATGGCGAAACAGTTGTGGTCAAATTCCGCTGACGGGATTGGCGCTTGAAGCAATGAACAAGCCGCCGGGCAAACTGGTTCGACTGCACCCAGACTTTCCAAGACAGGTGAGCGACTTCACTGGGTGGCAATACTGTCGAAGTTGCCGCTCAGGGTGGTACCGATTGCATTAACGACAACGATGATCGCCAGCGAAATGCCCGCGGCGACAAGGCCGTATTCAATGGCCGTAGCCCCCGTATCGTCTTTGAAGAATGCCACGAATTTCGACACCCACGACAGCCCTTCTCGCTCGAAGGCGGGCAAAATAGTGGACAGTGCTTAAGAAACAACTTCGCAACAAGGCGAGGCAATTAACGGCCGGGCAACCGCATCATGGTAACTGCCTGCCATCGGGCAGACGTGCAGGGAACAATCTATGATCGGACATCCGGCCGGGTTGCGCCGGCTTGACGGCATCATCTGGGCGATTGTTGCCCTGCTGGCCGCAATAATGGTGATTGCTCCCTTCGTAGCGAACTTCAGGCTTGTCGGGCCCTCGTTCCTGGCGGCCGGCGTCGGCGTCATGCTCTGCCTTGCCGGTTATTGGCTTTATGAGACACAGCGGCCCGATCCGCGATTGGCGAGCGCGGTTGGTGGCACCGCCCAAATCGTGGCCTTTGCGGCGGTCGGCGCGCCAGTGTCCTACATTGCGGCCAGCCTCAATCTTCCGTTGCGCGATGCCTGGTTTGATTCTGCCGACCGCGCGCTCGGACTCGATGGCTCGCGCTGCTCGGCTGGATGGACACGCACGCGACGCTGCATCCGGTTTTCAGCATGATTTATTCGAGCCTGATCCCGCAAACCGTCGCCGTGGTACTGGCGCTGGCTTTGGCCGGGCGGCTTGAATGGCTACGGATTTCATACTGGCGTTCATTATTTCGACCATCGTCACGATCGTCATCGCTGCGCTCGTGCCGGCGGAAGGAGTGTGGGGTTTCCACAAGCTGTCGGCTGCCGATTATCCCAATATCGTGCCGGCAACGCGGGAAATTCACTTGCCGGTTTTTCATGGTCTGCGTGACGGTTCTTACAGGGAATTGGTGGCCACGGGCGCGCAAGGCATCATCACGTTTCCCAGCCTGCATTCGGCACTGGCACTCATTGTTACGGTCGCCCTGTGGCCGGTTCCGGTGCTGCGCTGGGTCGGGTTGGCGATCAACGGCCTGATGCTGGTTTCGATCCCCGTCGATGGTGGACACTATTTCATCGACATCTTCGCCGGGCTCGCTATTGCCTGGGCCTCGGTCATCGCTGCGAGACGCATTGCGAAAATCGCACACCAGCCTCGGCTGCAAACCGCCGGCGGTGAAATCGGACTTGCAGCCGGCCGCTAGGCTTGCGCTCGCCGCTTGTGGTCAATCGAATTGCGAGGAGAACGGCCGCGTCGCATCGACCACGAACATGACGAGCTGATCCAGGTCGGTCGCGCCGCTGCTGCCGACTTCCATCGGCATATCCGCTCCGTGACCCGGAGCCGATTGGCCCGCGTCGAGATGGACCGTGCCGTGCGACGTGCGCTGGCTCATGCGGCCGGCGAGCACATAGAACGCTTCCGACCCCGGATGACTGTGCGTTGCCGTCTTGGTGCCGGGCGGGCCGCCGGCGCGGTTGATGCGCAACAGATACTCGGGCGCGGCGATTGGCGGCACCGGTCCGATCTCGGCCACCTTGCTGCCGCCTGCCGAGCTTCCGCCTTTCGGCCCGAGCGTGAACAGCCACACTTTCCCGGCGATCTCGGCGGCAAGCGCGGTCGGCCCGGCGGCAGCCTTCGCCGCCGCGAGGGTCTCGAAATTATCGATGCGCCAGTACAGCGGTCCTTCCGGCAACTGCTTGAGCTTCGTTTCGGTGACGGGTTCGACGACGAATTTGCCTTGCGCCGCTGCGGTTGAAGTACCAACCGCCGGTTCGATCGCAAGAAGCGACAACGCAAGAGCGAAGACAGTTCCGGTTCCGCGCATTATGAACTCTGATTCTCCGGGCAATTCGGGCAGACCGACTTTTTCTGCGATGCGGGCCATCGACTATGCAAATTCCGCCGCTGCTATGCAGAAATCGCAAAGTGGTAGCCTGTACGTAGGTGGCGACGACGAACCCAATGAAGAAACTTGACAGGCAAAGGCCCGATGCCGACCGGCTGGCCGGAGACGTCACTCCGGTAGCCTTGCCTGCCGACCTTGTCCGCGCGCTCGACTGGCTACGGAGTCATCTTTCCGAGCCGGTCGACCTGGAAGTGCTCGCCTCGGTGGCCGGCGTCCGTCCGCGGACCCTCGAAACTCACTTCAAAACATTCCTGGGTACGACCCCGCTCGGCTGGCTCCGCCGAACGCGCTTTGCCAATGTCCGGCGCGAACTCGAGAGAGGTGGCGCCGATGCCACGGTGACACGCATCGCGCTGGCAAGCGGCTTCGTGCAGCTCGGCCGCTTTGCAGCCGAGTATCGTTCGATCTTCGGAGAAACACCCTCGACAACCCTGCGACGGAGCCGTTCTCTCGTCGACGGCGGCGAACCCATCGATGATGAGGCCTTCCGCCTCACCTGGGAGGCCATTCCTCGCGTGTTTGCAATCGCTCCTCGCGAATGCTCGGAAGCGATCTCGAGGCTTGAAAGCGCACAACGGTTGGCGCCCGGCTATGGATTGCCGGTTGCCCTTGCGGCGTGGTGCTTGGGCCAGCGAGCCGTGCACGGATTCAGCGCGATCCCGGAACAGGATCGCGACAAGGCGTTAGAACTTGTTGCCCGCGCTCAGACGTTGGCGCCGAACGACGCCTTGGCGCTGACCTTGGCGAGCGGCGCGTTGACCCTCGCGCATCGTCTCGATGACGCGGACCGCGTGCTGGAGCGTGCGCTGGCGCTCGATCCATGGTTACCCTACGCGTGGGTTCGCCGTGGCTGGGCATCCACGTATGTGGGTGACCCGGGGGCCGCTTTCCGCGAATTGGGTATCGCATTGCGGCTCGCGCCGGTCGGGCCGATGCGGCAGATTGCATTTATCGGAATAGGTTGTGCGCATTTTGCATGCGAGCGTTACGAGCGCGCGGCACGTTGGGTGCAAAGCGGCACAGAGTCCTTCCCAGGTGCGGTATGGGCAGACCGTGTATCGATCGCCGCGGCCGTGCATGCCGGGTCCAGGGCTGAGGCGCGACGCATTGCGAGACGGCTCATGCGCAAGGATCCCGACCTGACCGTGGACAGGGCAAGGACCGCGTGGCCTTTCCCGCCGGCTTTCATGGCGCGTCTTGCCGACGGCCTTGCTGCTGCGGGCGTCCCGCGCGCTAGACCGCGCGGCATGCGCGGCGAGCCGCGTCACCTCCCGATACCAAGGCGGACATTTGGTCGCACGCACGCGCCGTCACCGCGTTTCGAGCCTCGAGGCAGCAGGCGCGACGATCTGGTCAATTCAAGTTTTGCACTCCGCCGCTAGCCTGACGTTGTTTCCAGCGTGGGAGCAGTCGTCAATGCAAACAGCCCGGCTCTTGTTAGTCTATGCCTTGATCGTCGTGATCGGCGAAGCCATCGTCGTCCTGCTCGGTCTGACATTCTGGGATCGCAAGTTCCCCACGATGAGCGTGCCGGTTTCCATCATCACGTACCTCGCTGTCTTTTTCCTCGGATGGAAACTCGCCGTGCGCTTGACCGAGCCGAAGCGGTCGTAGGCCCGGCGTTCATTAATCGGATAGCAATGGCGTCGCGCTAGGTCGCGGCCGTTATCACCAGCGCCCGAATGCGTCCCTCTACGGTGCCGCTTCCGTACCGATCCGCCACGGCCCTGGCGGCTTGCTTCGTTGCATCGTCCAGCCGCGCGGGATCGCGCGCGTCGAGTTCGTTGCGCAAGGGCGTGCCCTGGCAAAATCCGATTGCCGGCTCGAAGGCGGATGCGGCCTTGCTTGTGGCGGACACATCGTCGACTGACACGTTGGCAAATCCGGCGCTCTTCAGGTGACTGCGAATCTGGGTTTCGTCGTGGTAGCCGTGCGGGGTGCGGGCGAGAAACCGGGGAGGGTCGTTCGGAAAAACGGAAGCGAGAGCCTGCGTGACGGTATCGGCGAAATCGTTTTCCGAGATCTTGTCCCAGACCGTGAATATGAATTGGCCGCCCGGTTTCAGAACCCGGCGCGCTTCCTTGTATCCTTGCACCTTGTCGGGAAAAAACATGACGCCGAACTGGCACGCGACGACATCGAAGCTTTGATCGGGGAACGGCAGCGCCTGCGCATCGGCCTGTTTCCATTCGATCCGTTCAGGCCCCGCGCCGGCGTGTCGCGCTGCATAATCAAGCATCGGCTGGTTGAGATCGGTTGCGACAATTCGCGCGCCTGCAGGAAGCCGCGCCGTCATCGCGCGCGTCAGAACGCCGGTTCCTGCGGCGGTCTCCAGCACGTTTGCAGGTGCGATCCGGTTTACGCGCGCGGCGACATTCACCGCATAAGGTTCGAATATCAGCGGGACCAGATATCGATTGTAGATTTCGGGAATCGATCCCGCGAAGAGCTTGTCACTGGCATCCACGAAACTGCTCCCGTCACGCTGACACCGCGGTGATACCACATTTGCAACGCGATTGGCGTTTCGAAAAGTTCCCGCGCGGAACGATGACCCCGCATGGACGTTTTGCTCCAAGCACAAATGGAGGCGATCATGCATCGATATTTCGCGCTTTCGGTGGGTTCTGTCCTGGCTGGGGTGATGCTCGTTTCGGCCGCGACGGCGGATACCTATTTCCGTCGTAACAATAACGGCACCTGGACCAACGTCGAATACAACGACGGCGTTTGTAAGTACTACTTCTCGCACAACTCCTACGACCAGGATCTGAGGATCAATCGGTATGGCGACTGCTCGCGCGTGGCGATCGGTCCCGACGGCAATCCTGCGCCGGTCATGACCGGCCCGGTGATCGTCAGACAAAGGCCAATGGCCGCAGTGCCGCTTCGCTAGCGTGCCCGGCTGCCACGCGAGCTCTCGCGTAGCCAGCACATGAGATCTCGTAAAACCCCGGGCGATGAGCCCGGGGTTTTTGATTGCAAAACAGCCGTATAGGTCGGCCTGGCCACTCTTTGGCAGCGGACGATTCAAGCGCTGTGCATTTTGCTGCGGCGCATGAGCGCCCTGATTCTTTATTCACATCCGAATTGAAAAGCGGGCAGGGATGTGAGTGTATTGCGGCTGTCAGGTTCGTGCTTGACGTTAGTGGGGTCTCAGACAAGGAGGACGACGATGAAAGCACTTGCCCTGGTGACGGCGTTCTTGATGACCTGCGGCAGCGCATACGCGGCGTCGTGCAAGGTGGAGGCGACAAACAAGAAGCTCGCGGGAGCTGCAATGACGAGCTTCATGAAGAAGTGCGAGACCGATGCAAAATCGGCCTGTGACAAGACGGCGGCCGAGAGGAAACTGGCCGGCGCGGCGAAGGACAGCTTCACGAAGAAATGCGTGACCGACGCCATCGGCAGCTGAATGCTTTGACGAAGTTGCTCCGCTCGGGCCCGGCCTTCCGGCCGGCCCGAGCCAACTTTGACGACCTGATCGACCAGTCCCGGCCGGCGTAACGGCGGCGTAAACAAGAATTTTCGATGAGACGAAAAAACCCCATTGCACTCATCTCAGGTGCAGCGATCGGGTTGATGCTCCTTGCGAGCCACGTTTCTGCCGCACCATCGCCACGAACGGACTGCGTCACGGTCTCGCGGCAGGAATATGAGAGCGCGAAACGGCGGCACGCGCTACGCACGCGCTTTGGAATGTATCTGAAGACGGGCCCGCTGGTGCGGCGTCAATATGTCTATTGTCAAACGTAACGGCCGATGCCGGTGTCCGCCGCAAGGGCGATGTTGCCCGATCAGCACGCCATGACGAAATTCTTATGACGCCTTTCCTCGGCGCATGGCTAACTGGTTGAACTCTGTTAAAGCGCCGACCTCTACGTGTCTATTCATGGAAAGGACTGCTATGTCGATTAGATTTGGTGCCTGCACGGCTTTTGCCGCCGCGTTGCTTGGGCTCGCCGCAACGGCGGCGCCTGCGCACGCTTATGTCGAGGTTGGCATGTTGAGCTGCCGGAGCGCGGGGCCGACTGGCTACATTGTCTTCTCGTCGCGCATTTTCGACTGTGTCTTTGCGCCGTCGAGCGGCGCGCCGCCGCAATTTTACCAGGCGAACATTTCGCGCTTTGGAGCGCAGATCGGTTTCACCAACGATGTCGGCCTGGCCTGGGCCGTGTTCGCGGCGACGTCGCGCGTCGGGCCGGGCGCGCTCGCCGGCGGATTCGTCGGCGCTTCGGCGGGAGCCGCGATCGGCGTCGGCGTCGGCGCGAATGGCCTCGTTGGCGGGCTCGACAATTCGTTCGCCCTGCAGCCGATCAGCGTCGAGGGCCAGACCGGACTCAATGTCGTCGCCACCGTGACAGGGCTCGAGCTGCGTCCGGTGCAGCCCGTCCGCAAGCGCGTGCATCGGCGTCACCGGCGCTAAGCCCCGGCGCGCCTGCGCTTCCAATCGCAAGAATGCGACGCCGCCCGGCCCCGGCCGGGCGGTTCGCTTTTGCCGCCCTGGCCCGCTTCTTGAAGTGCGGGGTGAGGAGAAAGTTCAAGTTTGACACGAAGATGAGGCCGCCTGCGCTGGCTCATGAATTTGCAGGCGAATACCGCCGTTCCCGTTTCCTCCTGCGTCAGAATGACGGTCGACATGACCCGAGACCGCAGCCCGGCGTCTGCTAGGCTCGACGGGAGGCCAAATCTCCATGGACAGCTGGTGGTACTTCTTCGCCGTCGGATTCGGGGCGCAGCTCGTAGACGGCACGCTTGGCATGGCCTATGGCCTCTTGTCGAACACCGCGTTGATGGCGATCGGCATTCCGCCCGCGCACGCGAGCGCGCTGGTGCACACCGCCGAGATCTTCACCACGAGCGCATCGGCCGCCTCGCACATCTATCACCGCAACATCGACTGGCGCATGGTGGCGCGGCTCGGGGTCACGGGCGTGCTCGGCGCAATCCTCGGCGCGTGGGTTTTGTCGAATGTCGAGGTCTCCGCGGCGCGCCGCTTCGTCTATGCCTACCTGCTGATCATGGGCTGCTGGATTCTCTGGAAGTCGGTGCGCATCGCCTTCGAGCCGCGCGCGCCGTCGGGCTGGACCAGCGTGCTCGGATTTGGCGCCGGCTTCCTCGATGCGACCGGCGGCGGCGGCTGGGGACCGATGACCACATCGACGCTTGTCGGCTCGGGCCACCCGCCGCGCTATTCGGTGGGCTCGGTCAACGCCACCGAATTCTTCATCACGGTGGCGGCGGCGACCACGTTCTTCACCGAGCTCGGTGCGGTGTCGCTCGATCACTTTCTGCCGCTGGTCATCGGCGGCGTGCTGGCCGCGCCGTTCGGCGGCTGGCTGGTGAAGCACATCCCGGCGCAGAAGCTGATGACCGCCGTCGGCCTTCTGATTGTCACGGTCTCGATATTCCAGCTTCTGCGCGCCTTCGGGGTTTTGTAGTTTTCACGTTCGGCCAACTTCATCGCCGGCCGCATTCTCGAAATGGTTATTAATCTTAAAACTGGCTTGAACTATGCATGGCGTCTGTGAGCCGCCTCACAAAGTTTTTGCGCGTGCGGGTCTATCTGTTGCGCGATGAGGGGCAGCGCAGGAGGCTCACATGCGCAAAGCGTTACCGATCCTTCTGGTGGCCGGATTGATCAGCGTCATGGTGGAGGCCGTCACCGGCCCCGTGCCAACGAACGCGAGAGTCACGCCGAAGCTGGTTAGCAACGGGGTGTCGATCAATGGTCTTCATGTTGCGCTCCCGGTGCACATGAAGAGCTTCCCGGCGGAGCTGGTGCCGTTGCCGTAATGGCCCGCACCCGGTGAGGACGCGAGCAGCGTCCTGTTGAGAATGGGACAGCGCCGCGCGGCCGGCCAGGGC
>JBKPLN010000486.1:0-5486 GCA_046731635.1 Pseudomonadota bacterium
GTCGTGGGTCGCATAATCGACCGGTTGGCACACCCTCGTTGTTGATCTCGATCTGGAAGATTTCGGACAAGCCCGCCCTTCCAGCCGACGTTAGTTGGAGTGCACGGCTGCCCGACACACATTTGAGCCATCCGAGCTCCAATAGACGATCCAGAATACGAGCTCCGACGAGTCCCTTGAGGTGATAACGACGCTCGCTCCAGTCGAGACAAGGCTGGCAGAAAATCCGCCGAGTCCGCGGCCTCAGATCAGCGCCGAACGCGGAAAGGAAACGTTCGCCCGAAGACGTGACCTCACCGCCTTCATCGGTGAGTACGATGTGCCCCATGGCCACAAGTGCATCGGTAACAGCGACTCCGACCTGGCCAGCCAGGTGATCCTAGCAACTTCGGGCAAAACGGAGTGCATCGTCGTTTGCCGACCGCGGCTGACGGCGGGGTGGCACCTCTATGGCGGCGACGACCTTGATGCTCTCCAGCATTGTCGCGACCAGTGGGGACGCGATCCGATAATAGCTGAAGCGGCGCTTGCGTGTGACGGTCAAAAGCCGCGCGGCAACCAGCTTGCTCAGGTGGCCGCTCGCCGTCGAGCGAGAGACATTGGCGCAGTAAGCAAGCTCAGTGGCCGTCAGCGACTGGCCGCCCATAAGGGCGTTAAGCATCGTCGCTCGGGCAGTGTCACCCACGAGAGCGGTCACTTCCACCAGATTTGCCGCCGCGACCATTCTTAACCCTATCGCTGATACCGGAAGCACATCAATCGAAAACAGTTTGGCATGGGCCGAACTGTTCGCGCGAGACAATTGCGAACCTCGCCGCAAGGATGCGTTGCAGGAGTTAAAAGTCATGTTGATCCGCACCCTTTATTTCGAGCAGGCAAGTATCATAGCTGCCGTGGTTTGCAGCCTGATCGTCGCCGGCCTCCTGAAGGGGATAGTCGGGGTCGGCATGCCAGTCGTCGCGCTGCCGCTGCTGTCGCTGTTCATCGACATCAAATCAGCGGCCATGCTACTGAGCATGCCTTTGATCTTCAGCAACTTGCCGCAGGCGCTGGAGGGCGGAAAGACTGGACGGTGCCTCGTGCAATTGATGCCGGTAATTCTCGGCATGATTCCCGGCCTCTTCCTTGGAGTTCGAGTCCTGTTGGCGCTCGATGCGAACGTTGCAAAGATTATCGCAGGCCTAGTGCTTATGGGTGTCGGCGGCATCACGCTGCTCGCACCGAAGCTGCAGCTCCGGTCTCGCTCGGTTTTACCAACCGGCATCACATTCGGATTTTTCGGCGGGATTCTGGGCGGCATCGCAGCGATGCCGGGGCCGCTTGTTTTCATATTTCTGCTTGCAAAGGGACTGCGCGGAAAGGCGTTCACAAAGGAAGCATCGCTGTATCTCGTCGTTTCCGCCGGCTTGCTGGCAATTCTTCTGACGGCCAGCCGCCAGTTCAGTTGGCTTGACGTTTCAATCTCGGTGCTCGGCATGTACGTCGGACAACATATGCGCGATAAAATTGCACCTGAGACGTTCAAGAAGCTGGTGTTGATCGCGGTCATTGCCGCGGGCGCCGACTTGCTGCGACATGGTTTCTTCAGTTGACGGGCTTGCCGGTGCCGCTGCGGTTGATTCGTCAGATGCCGCCGCAGCGTTGCGAAGTTGCGTCGGAGGCGGTAACGGGGGGTTGGGGGCGAGCAGGCCCTCGACTTTATCTCGTAGCAAAGCGACGCTCAGGGTCAGGAGCAGAAATGTACGGCGCACAAGCCGATGTCTGCGTGGGCCAAAAGCGGACATTCGTCCCCGAGAAAGTATCCGGCTCTCGGCCTGTCTTAATGCAACAATTGATCGCAGCGTCCATCCCTGGGGTCTCACTACTCGATAGGCTAAACTTTGCACCCGGTGGAGACTTGGCACATGGAGCGCCGTCTCGTTGCGATTCTCGCCGCCGACGTGGTGGGCTATTCGAGAGAAATGGAAGCCGCCGAAGAGCGAACGGCGGAACAGTTGGGTCAGTGCCAGACACTTTTTGCCGAGACAGTAAGTCGTCTCGGCGGGCGCGTCTTCAATAAGGCTGGCGATTCGGCGCTTGCGGAGTTTTCCAGCCCAGTAAACGCGGTTCGGTCCGGTGTCGAGATTCAGAAAAAGATCGGTCCCAACAAAATCGCCCCGCGTCCGCGAGCTCGGCTGCCTCTGCGTATTGGCGTCCACCTCGCGGACGTCATCATCTCTGGCGATGATCTGATTGGAGATGGTGTCAACGTTGCAGCGCGAATACAGGAGGTTGCCGAACCCCTTTCAGTCTACGCCAGCCAGCCAATATTTGAGCAAGTCCGCCGAAATTCCCCTTATGTATTCGAAGATGTTGGCCTCCATAAGTTGAAGAACATTTCCGAGCAGATGCATCTTTACAAGGTCGTGGGCAACATGCGCACGCACCGATACCAGGCAAGCCATGTGATATCGCATCCCAGTGTCAAGACAATACGCCCTGGATCGGTTGCAGTGCTGCCTTTCGACGTGATCGGCGGCGATGAAAAACAGCGCTATTTCGCTGATGGGCTGACCGACGACTTAATTGTGGAGCTATCGCGATTCAAAAACCTCTTTGTCAGCTCACAGAGCGCAATTTCAAGCTACGAGCCGAGGACTACTGATCCGCGCACTGTTGGTCGTGAGCTCGGTGTGAAGTACGTCCTTTTGGGCCAAGTATGGCGCTCGGGAGAACGCGTTCGCGTTTCAGTTCGACTTGTTGACACGACGAACGGCGACAACCTGTGGGCCGAGCGCTATGAGCGACCCTGGGCCGAACTGTTCGACCTGCTGGACGAATTGGTCGCGCGCATCGCTGCAACAATTTTTGGGCAGGTGGAAGCGGCAGGCATCGCGGAAGCCCGACGCAAACCGCCCGAGCACATGACGGCATATGATTGCCTTTTAAGAGGTCTTGAGTATCACCGGCTGGGCGGAGTTACGAAGGATAATCCAAAGCACGCAGTCGAATGGTTCGAACGGGCAATCGAGTCAGACCCCAACTACGGTCTGCCCTATGCATGGTGGGTTTGCTCCGCGGCCTTGTTGCCCGGCTTCGATGTCGACAAGGGCCTCAGGTACACGAAGAAAGCTCTCGAACTCGAGCCGAACAACGCGGAAGCGCATCGCATTATGGGCTCGTACCAAATGTGGTTGCGCAATTTCGAGACGGCAGAGCACCATATTTGCCGAGCAATGACCTTAAATCCGAGCAATGCTTACATCCGTTCTCGCTCAGCTGCCTTTTATACTTTCAACCACCGGCCAGAGCGGGCACTGGAATTAATTGCAGAGGCCGAGCAACTTGATCCGTTTCTCCCCGTCTGGTGCCTCGAGGAAAAGGGCATTGCGCTCTTTAACCTCGGCAGACTTAGAGAGGCCATCTCGGCACTCGACAGTTTGACATTCCAGACCTTCCGCTCCTGCAGCTACATCGCCGCCTGCGCGACCGCGCTTGGTGAGCAGGAGCGTGCGCGAAACGCACTTGCCGAGGCATTTAGCATTTTACCGGACTTGACGGTCACTAAGTTTCTCACCAGGGAGTACTATCGCGATCCGGCCGATTCTGACCGTATTCGGAAACTACTCCTTAAGGCCGGCTTGCCCGAGTGATCTGCGACTATTGTCCGCTTTGGGTCAAAAGCAGACATGTCTGGGCAATTCGCAACATGCTTCAGGTTTGAGCAGAGTCGACGTGGCCTGGCGATGTTCAATCTTGCCATCGACAGCAAGCTACGAGGCTGCGCCCCGATGACCCGATACTCGAGCTGCAAGAGATACTTGCCGACAAACACGCGTTTGTCAGTATTCTTCCTGGTTTCGGGACGCTTCGGATGCAGGGAGTTCATCCGGTACGCGACCCAGCCGGCCGACCCGAACAGAACGAGCTTACCTGAGCGCGCGAGGCGCAGCTCGTAGCAACCCTCCTGGGTCAAGGGGCGGTAAGCGCCCGAGTGCGAATGGCGCTAGGTCGACGTGATGCGCTGCACCGTCGAGGATCAGTTCGCTCATCGCCTCGCCGGTTGCGGGCGCGGTGAGCATGCCCCAGACACTGTGGCCAGTCGCCACATAGGCACCATCAATACCCGGAACCGCACCGATGAGTGGAAGCCCATCTTCGGTGACCGGTCGGAAGCACGCCTGCCGTGCTTTGATCGGCGCCGCCGCAAGCGCCGGCGAAATATTCCGACACAGGGCTTCGAGCCGCGCGTGCGCGCCCTCGTCAGGTGCAACGTCGGCGGGATCGACTGGCACCGGCCCAGTACTCGAGATCGCACACACGTACGTGGTGCCATCTGCGCGCGGAAATAACTCAGGGGTCAGTATTTCGCCACTCGCCTCGCGGTACTCGAGGAACAGTGCCTCGGCGGGAACGCTCCCGCCGGTTTCAAACACCATGCTATGGCCCTTGTAGCCCAGGACTGCCGGCAGCGGCAGCCAGCGCGCAGCCTGGATCGACCAAGGCCCCATCGCGATGACGACGGCGTCGCCTTCGACGATCTCGCCGCCCGCGAGCGAGACGCCGCGCACTCCTCCGCTCGAACGGCGCGCTAAGTCGACGACCGTGCCGTGCCGCAGCTCCGCGCCTTGCATCTCGGCCGCGCGCATCAAACCTCTCGTGAACATGCAAGGCTCGACCAGCGCCGTTGACTCGACTGAGCCGAGTCGACTCGTGATGGCGACCCCTTCGGAGAGCCACGGTCGCCCGCCCGGAACGCGCCCGGCATCGTCCTCGGCGGCGTAGCCGGCGTAGGTCGTCAGACGCCGATATCCCCAAGGATTGCCAAGCTGGGAAGAAAGTTCGGCATGGACCTCGAAGCTTCGCCGCGCCAATTGATCGACCAGCGTGCCGCGGCACCAGTCGAGCGCCAGGAAGCCTCCCGATTTTCCGGAGGCCGCGCCAGCGACCTCGTGACGTTCTATGAGGATTGGCCGCGCGCCCCGTCGGCTTGTGAAGTAGGCGATCGCGGCGCCGATCGCGCCACCGCCGCAGATCACGATGCGCTTGCGAGAGCTCATACCGTTGTCCCTACCGCAAACCTCATCCAGCTAGACAGTTGGATAAAGAACCCGCGATCATTGTTGGTGGGCCGCACCCGGACGTGGCGCTGACGGCACAATATAATGAGTTGGCGTCGGAGCGCCGCGATCTTGCTTCAAGTCGGCTCCTCGACTTTAAAGGCGAGGCCACGATCGCAAACACAAAGCATAAAAGACGCAACCATCGCGTCAATTTAGGTGATTCCCTCATCTCATCAACGTGGATAAGGTTTTCGGTCAACCGCCCCTTCAATCGGATCGTGGCGCGATGCGCAGCATGCCCCATCCGCGCAGCACTCGGGCCCCTGATCTATGGTCCAAAGGAAGGAGATTCGAGATGACTGAGACACTCGCACCACCGGTCGTTCCAGCCGCCGAGGAGCGGGCCAGGCTGAAGGAGGGAGTACACATCGAACGCAGTTCTCG
>JBKPLN010000487.1:0-2724 GCA_046731635.1 Pseudomonadota bacterium
GGGTAGCGTCGTTCATGATTGGTGGAGATGCGCCGACGATTGCATTGGCAACCCTTGTCCGGGACGTTGACCCACCATAACGAGACCCCTCGCCGCCATCGTGTGTCCATTGGCCCCCTTCGCGGCTCCCGGTGGGAACGCGCGGCTGATTGGGATTGAATCCTGCTTTACGACAGCTATCGACTTATTTCTTGAGGGCCCTTTGGAAACGAAGGGCAGCAAGTCGGCATTCGATGTCCCTGATCTTTTCTTTCGCGCTGCCTGATTGCGAGAATCCGCTTAACTTCGTCTAATTCACTACGGATTTCACGAAGGCGGCGTCTTTCAATATCAATTTGAGAAGCAATTGAAGTCCGCATTCTATCCACTCTCTCGGGTTTATTTTCCTATGCATCACTTTCATGTGCCGTCAAGGCTTATATTCCTATACATCCAAAAATTGTGGTATGGTTTCTTTAGTTCCGTGGCGAATGAAGTTCTCAGTGTCCCAATAACGTTGTACAACTTATGCGTGTAAAGCGCAACACCGCGCCAAGTCGGAACATGGCTAGACATGGATTTTGATGTTCTATGTCTCTTCTGAAATGTGACATCCTGATTGCGAGAAAACGTGAAGGTAAAAATCAATGACAAAACGCGTATCGGTAATCGGCACAGGCACCATCGGCGCGAGCTGGGCGGCCTATTTCCTGGCGCGCGGCTTCGCGGTCGGCGCCTACGATCCGGCGCCGGAAGGCGAAAGCTTCGCCCGCCGCTTCATCGACAATGCCTGGCCGACATTGGAAAAACTCAATGCGGTGCGGCCCGATGCCGACCGCAAGCGCTTCGAGTTCTTCAGGGATCCGGTCGCCGCCACAAAGGGCGCGGAGTTCGTGCAGGAAAATGGACCCGAGCGCGAGGACCTCAAGGTCGAATTGTTCTCAACGCTCGACGCCGCGGTGCCGCCCGAAACGGTGATCGCAACGAGCTCGTCCGGGCTTCTCATCAGCCGCGTCAGCGCGAAGTGCAAACATCCGGAACGCTGCGTGATCGGCCATCCGTTCAATCCGCCGCACCTTATTCCGCTCGTCGAAGTGGTCGGCGGCACAAAAACCTCGCCGGAAGCTGTTTACAAGGCGATGCGATTCTACCGCGACATCGGCAAGCATCCGATCCAGATCCAGAAGGAAGTGAAAGGCCACGTCGCCAACCGCCTGCAGGCGGCGCTGTGGCGCGAAGCCGTTCACCTCGTGAACGAAGGCGTGGTTTCCGTTGCCGATGCGGACGCCGCGATCGCCTATGGCCCGGGCCTGCGCTGGGCGTTGATGGGTCCGCACCTGACGTTCCACATGGCCGGGGGCGAAGGCGGCATGGAACATTTCATGTCGCACATCGGCCCGGCGATTCAGACCTGGATGGACGATCTCGGCGCGCCGAAGCTGACGCCGCAAACGCAGAAAAGAATCATCGACGGTGTCGCGGAGGAAGCGGCCGGCCGCAGCATCGCCGACCTGCAGCGCTGGCGCGACCGCAAGCTGATCGAGATCCTGAAGGTGGCGGGCGAGCCTTGAGCTGCTACGGGACTGAACTCCAGCCGCTGATCAATCCTCCCGTTCATTCCCGCGCAAGCGGGAATCCAGGTACTGGGTCCCCGCTTTCGCGGGGACGAACGGATGAAGGCGGTTACTAGGTAAAGGCTTGCGCCACATCACGCTGAGTCGGGATCGGCTTCTATCAAACGTACCGGCCGTGTTTTTCGATACTGGCCTCGATTTCCGCCTCGAGCCCCGGATGATCGGCTACGAGCTTGTTCATCAGATCAACCTGGATTGCCGCAACGGCCAATCCGATTGCCTTTGCGTAAGCCGCATATTCTTCTGCACCCAAACGATCATTGAGAAACGGCACGAGTTCCGATAGTTCGTGCGAACTCTTAAAAGCAGCCCGCGCAACATGACGTGCAATATCGATGTTCACAGTGGAAGCTCCTTAGTTTTAAAGCCGGCAATAAACATTCACGATTTGCTTGTCGTCCCGCTCGTAACCTGTCCGTGCCCCTGGGAACCGGGTACGAGTCAGGGATATCGAGGTTATCTTCTCTAAACGAAAAGTTCGCCACTCAGCGGGCAATGGTGATTGCTGCCACGCCCGTAGTAAATCGTTTCCGGCTTTATCTGCTCCGAATATATGCGGCTCTACGAACCTCGTCGTCGTGTCGTAAGTTACTTCCAATACGATTTGCGCTCCGATTGCCTGGCAAATCCGTGAATTGATCATTGGCTCCCCCAATCTAACGTCGCCGCCTGCGAACCGCCAAAAAAGGGATGCGGCGCAGCGTCACGCAAAGCGCTCGCGGGCCCGCGCGCGCGCCTTCTCCGCCTCGACCTCGCGGTCGCGCGCGGGCGCGGCCGTGTGCAGGGAGGCCAGCAGCCTGTGCGCCGCTTCCGATACCTCATCGACAGCGCGTTCGAACGCCACTGCATTCGTCTGCGACGGCTTGTTGAAGCCGGAAAGCTTGCGCACAAACTGCAAGGCGGAGGCGCGAATTTCATCCTCTGTCGCGGGCGGCTCGAAATTGAACAACGTCTTTATGTTGCGGCACATCCAACTGGCTCCTTTCCTGCCAATGTAGCAACCCTTGCCGGAGGTCGCTATCCTTCGCCCGCATTTCAAGGGGAAGAAACAATGCCAGGACTCTTGCAAAATCACATCGCGGTGGTGACCGGCGCAGGTTCCGGCATCGGC
>JBKPLN010000488.1:0-5869 GCA_046731635.1 Pseudomonadota bacterium
GCGCCGGGGGCTCCGCATCCGCCCGCCGGCCAATGCCAACCGAGGCGAGCCTCTGCATGAGCGTCATACGGCGTTTCTCCGGGTGATCATCCCCAAGCTCGCCACGCTGGGCCCGAATTTCATTCTGTGCCGGCAAAGGCAGTTCGTCGATGCGCGGCATACGCGGCGGGCGCGCGTAGCGCTCCGGGGCTGGCGGAATATAGGCCGACGGCATCTGGGGCTCGGGAGCAGGCGATTCCGCTTGCGACGGCTCGAAGAGCGAAGGCTTCACCGGCATGGGCCGAATTGAGACATCCTCGATCGCCGTCGGCAGGATCGCTGCAGCGACCGCGGCGTGGGCGGCTGACTCGAGCGAAGGCGGCACATGAACCGGCGCGCGCTCGATACGGTCGGCGATTCGACGGCTGTCACTGCGCATCTTGCCGGCGAGTTCCTTGAGGGCGCTTTCCGCCGGGCCGGCCTGACGGACGGCCGCTCCTGGAGTGTCGATTCCGGTCGCGACAACGGAGACTCGAATAATGCCTTCGAGGCTTTCATCGAAGGTCGCGCCAACGATGATGTTGGCATCTTGATCAACTTCCTCGCGAATACGAGTGGCTGCTTCGTCGACCTCGTACAGCGTGAGGTCCTTGCCGCCTGTAATCGAGATCAGCAGACCCTTAGCGCCCTTCATCGAGGCGTCGTCGATCAGCGGATTGGATATCGCAGCTTCGGCGGCGGTCAGCGCGCGTTTCTCGCCCGACGCTTCGCCAGTACCCATCATCGCCTTGCCCATCTCGCGCATGACGGCGCGTACATCGGCAAAATCGAGATTGATCAAGCCTTCCTTGACCATCAGGTCGGTGATGCAGGCAACGCCCGAATACAGGACCTGGTCGGCCATGGCGAAAGCATCTGCAAAGGTGGTCTTTTCGTTGGCAACCCGGAAGAGGTTCTGGTTCGGGATGATCAAAAGCGTGTCGACCACCTTCTGCAATTCGATGATGCCGGCTTCGGCAAAGCGCATGCGGCGCTGACCTTCGAAATGAAAAGGCTTGGTGATCACACCGACCGTGAGAATACCGAGCTCTCGGGCCACCTTGGCGATGATCGGAGCGGCGCCCGTTCCCGTGCCGCCGCCCATGCCGGCGGTGACGAACACCATGTGCGCTCCGGTGAGGTGATCGCGAATTTCATCGATCACCTCCTCCGCCGCGGCGCGCCCTACTTCCGGCTGCGAACCCGCGCCGAGGCCCTCGGTGACCTGCGCGCCCATCTGAATGATGCGCTCGGCTTTCGACATAGTGAGCGCTTGCGCATCGGTGTTGGCGACGACAAAGTCGACGCCCTGCAGTCCCGCCGTGATCATGTTGTTGACCGCGTTACCGCCGGCGCCGCCGACGCCGAACACGGTAATTCGAGGTTTCATTTCCCGGATGTCCGGAATCGTCAGGTTGATCGTCATGTTTGCCTCTTGAATGCACGGGCAGCAGGCCCTGCGTCGCGCCGAAGGCGCTGATCACGCATTTGCACGCCGCCGAACTGGGCCGTTCCGCCACCGGCCGATTCGTGGTTTCGTTGAAGGGTCAGAAGCTTTCGCGCAGCCATCGTCCGACCCGTGCCATGTAACCGCCCGTTCCTGTCATCAATTGCCGCGTACGCCGCGGTTCGAAGTGTTCGAGATGCGCTGCCTGTGGGTAGACAAGCAGGCCTGCCGCCACCGCAAAGGCAGGCCCTTTAGCCGCTTCAGGCAAACCAGCCACGCCCAGGGGACGACCTATTCTTACGGGACGCCGCAAGATGCGAGCGGCGAGATCAGCGAGTCCGTTGAGCTGGCTTGCGCCGCCCGTCAGCACGATGCGGCCGCGCGGCTCTGCCGCGAAGGGGGACGCGGCCAGCCGATCGCGCACCATCTCGAGGATTTCCTCGACCCGGGGCTTGATGATGCGTACAAGCGACGCTCGCGAGACAAATTGCGGGGGCTCGCGCTCCTCACCCTCCACAGGTGGCACCGTGATCATGTCCCGTTCATCCGATCCCCCAGCTAAAACACTGCCATAAATCGCTTTGATTCGCTCAGCGTCGGCAATGCCGGCGTTGAGCCCGCGCGCAATGTCCATGGTCACGTGCTGACCCCCGAGGGCGAACCCGTCGGCGTGAACGAACTGACCGGCCGAAAACAAGGCCAAACTTGTGGTCCCGGCGCCCATGTCCACGGCCGCCACCCCAAGGTCAGCCTCGTCATCGGCAAGCGCGGCGAGGCCTGCGACGTATGGAGATGCCACCACTGCTTCCACAGAAAGATGCGTTCGCTCAACCGTAAGCATCAGATTCCTCACGGTTGCCACGTCGGCGGTGACCATATGCATGTCCACCCCGAGACGATGGCCGAGCATGCCGCGCGGCTCGCGAATTCCAGCGGCGGCATCGACCGTGTATCCGATTGGCAATGAGTGCAGCACGGCGCGCCCGTCCCGCACGGAATGGCGACTTGCAGCAGCGAGCACACGGCCGATGTCGGCTTCGGTTACGGCTCGCCCCGCCAGATCAATGTTGGCGATGAATCGCTCGCTGCCGAGGCGCCCGCCGGACATCGACACCACGACGGATTCCAGTTCCACCCCAGCCGTGCTTTCGGCAATGTCGATTGCCTGGCGGACCATTTGCTCGGCCTCGACCAGATCGATCACGGATCCGGCCTTCATTCCACTCGCCGCGGTGTGAGCAAAGGCCAACAGACGCACGCCGTGGCTGCGCCGGCGCAGAACGTCTTGCGGCGCCTGAGGCTCGAGCCGCGCGATCAGGCAGACGACCTTGCTGGTCCCGATATCAAGACACGCGACCACAGCCGCGCGCTTCGGCGAAACCGGTTTCATTTTCGGGGTGAGGCCGAAGCGCAGCACGGTCATGCTTCGCCTCCCTTGCCGACTTTGCTCTTCTTTATTTTCTCCGCATCCTTGAGCGCCTGATCGCGTGCAGCTGCCACCGCATCAGATTGGCGCACAGTGATGCGATCGGGCAGCCT
The DNA here is from genome assembly GCA_046731635.1 of Pseudomonadota bacterium. Taxonomy (GTDB): domain Bacteria; phylum Pseudomonadota; class Alphaproteobacteria; order Rhizobiales; family Xanthobacteraceae; genus Pseudolabrys. The sequence continues at coordinate 3,005 of JBKPLN010000488.1, forward strand.
CAGGTCGACGGCAACAACGTCTCGCGACAGAATTTTCCTGTTGCGGTCGAGCTCGACGAGGATGCGCAGGGCCTGCTCGGCATCGTTTTCAGGCAGCATGATCTCCATGCCATCCTTGAGGCGCAGGTTCCAACGCCTCTCGGCGACCAGCACCGAGGCTTCGGTCAAGCGGGCGATGACGGGATATCGCGCGATGAGCGCGAGAAAATTCTGGGCGCTCCGCTCGGCACCTTTGCCGACGACAAGCGGCAGTGCCAGGAAACGTGGCGGCACCGCCGTTTCAAGCACAGTGCCATCGGCGGCAATCAAGCTCACGCGGCGGTCTTTTTGCCACAGCGCAAACGCTTCGCGCTCCTTGATCTCGATCCGCAGGCGATCCGGATAAAGCTTCAGGACAGTGGCATCCGCGATCCACGGATTCATCATGAGGCGCTCGCGCGTGCGCGCGGCGTCGAGAAACAGCAGCGAGGAGTGGTCGGTAATTCCGGCAAGCATCAGAATTTCGCCGCGCCGGAGCTCACGCTCACCGGCAAGCGCGATTTCTGAAATGCCGAGGCCGAGCCTGTTGGCGGCTGTGTCGCAGACGTTGTGGACATTCTCGAGGATCTGGGGCCCATGTCCGCCTCTGACCACGCCATAGCTGACACTTCCCAGCAGCAGCAGCGCGGCGGCCGACGAACCAAGTCCGCGCGGGACGTTCAGGCTGACCAGCGTATGACCCCATCGGCGCGCGATGCGCATCGCGCGCCAGTCATTCAACCGCGGCCACGAAACGAACGATGAGCGTCGTTTCAGCGATTGAGCGAGGCGCACTCGACCTTCCATCGCAACCTGCTTACTTGTTGGGCCCGCCCAAGGGCCGCAAATCCTGCCCGAATCATGATGATGATCATGCTTCGGTCTCGGCTTCAGCTGAGGTATCCCCGTCCCGGAAGCCAACGGAAAGCAGTGAAATCCGCGCGCACGACTTTATCGGCAGCCAAACGCGCGGCACGCCGCCATCGCCTAGTCTTCAGGCTTATTGGTAAATGATCAGTAAACGTTGAGAGATCGGCAGGCCCCGACGCCGAATTTAGCAATATGCCTCATCGGTCGAGCGAGGCGTCCTCCACCATCCAACGCACCAACTCCTCGAAGCTGATGCCGGCATGCTGGGCCATTTCCGGCACAAGGGAGGTCTCTGTCATGCCTGGTTGGGTATTGACCTCGAGGCAGAAGAGACCCGTTGCGCCGTCAAGACTGTCATCATAACGGAAGTCCGAGCGCGTGACGCCGCGGCAGCCGAGTGCCCCGTGCGCGGCCAATGCCAGACGTTGGACTTCCTTATAGACAGCTGGGGCAATCGGGGCCGGCAGCAGATGCCTGGAGCCGCCGGGCGCATACTTTGCTTCGTAATCGTAAAACTTGACGGTCGGCACGATTTCGATGACCCCGAGGGCCTGCTCGCCCATGACGGCACACGTGAGCTCCTTGCCGGGAATATATGGCTCGACAAGGATCCGGTCCCCGAAATGCCAATCGGCACGCGTCAGTTCCTGCGGCGGATGCGCGTGATCCTCGCGCACGATGAACACGCCGACGCTGGAGCCTTCGGCCACCGGCTTGATCACGTAAGGGGGCGGCAGCAAGTGACCCTTCGCCACTTCCTTGCGGGGCGCGACCCTGCCCCCCGGTACAGGGACGCCCGCAGTCTTGAGCACTGTCTTGGCGACTTCCTTCTGGATCGCAAGCGCGGATGCCAGCACGCCCGAATGCGTGTACGGAATACCGAGAACCTCGAGCATGCCCTGCAACGTGCCATCTTCGCCCGGGCGACCGTGCAGGACATTAAGTGCGGCGTCGGGTTTGAGTGCCCCCAGCGTCGTGGCGATATCGCGATTGACGTCAACCCGGCTGACCCGATAGCCCGTGCGCTCGAGCGCGTCGGCGCAGGCCTTGCCCGAGCGCAACGACACTTCGCGCTCAGCCGACCAGCCCCCCATCAAGACCGCGACGTGCTTCATTGCCTCAGCGTTTCACTCCAACTCGCTTGATCTCCCACTCCAGATCGATCCCTGAATTCTCCTTCACCTTTTCACGGACCGTTTCGCCCAAAGTCTCGATATCGGACGCGCTGGCGTTGCCAAGGTTGATCAGGAAATTGCTGTGAAGCTCGGAGACCTGCGCGCCCCCGACGGTGAGCCCGCGGCAGCCGGCTTCATCGACAAGCTTCCATGCGCTATGGCCTGGAGGGTTCTTGAAAGTGGAGCCGCCGGTGCGATTGCGCGGCTGGGTTGCCTCGCGCTTTTTCTTGATCGTGGCCATCTCACCAGCGATTTGCTCTGGCTCGCCTGCGCGCCCCTGCAGGACCGCAGCCGTGAAAATCACATCGTCAGGCGCACTACAGTGCCGATACGAAAACCCCATCTCCCCATTGCTGAACGTGCGCAAATTGCCTTGACGGTCAACGCCGCGCGTTTCGAGCAGAACGTCTTTCGTTTCCCCGCCGTAAGCGCCGCCGTTCATGCGCAAGGCACCGCCGATAGTTCCAGGAATGCCGCTGAGAAACGCGAGCCCGGCCACGCCGGCCCCCTGGGCCGCGCGCGCTACCATGACATCGAGCATGGCTGTGCCTGCAGTAACGCGATGCTCTTCAATCCTTGCATCATTGAAGTTGCGACCAAGCCGAATGACCACTCCCGGAACGCCTCCGTCACGGACAATCAGATTTGATCCCGCTCCGATGACAGTGATGGGAGTTTCCGTCGACAGATTGCGCAAGAAATACGCCAGATCGTTCTCGTCTTCCGGCATGAAGAAGACCTGCGCCGGACCGCCGACCCGAAACCAGGTAAATTCGCCAAGCGGCTGATTGGCCAGCAGGCG
>JBKPLN010000489.1:0-5374 GCA_046731635.1 Pseudomonadota bacterium
CATCGACCCCGAATCCGGGCGAGCATCTGTTTGAAGCGCGGGCTCATTCCCGCAAGGAGATCCTGGTCAACCACGAAAAATGGCTGGATGGCCCGCACGGCGTGATCACCCTCAACGATCAAATAGCCGTACTTGAATCCATCCCTCAGCGTGTCTTCGATCAGCTCGTAATAACGATGATCTTTTCGCTCATCGGCGAAAGCCGATCGCCAATGCGGCAAGGCGGAAATCTCGTCCCTGGAAGCAATTCTGAGCGTTATCCCGGGATGACCTGTCGAGCCGCTGTGAGTTCGCTGAAGCATCGATGAATGCAACGCTGCACGGCGTTGCTGTCACGCAAAAGTGCGGTCGAATGCAATATCGTTGTAGTAAGGAAAGCCCAAGCCCACGCCCAGTTGCCTGCGGCCCGATCGCAACGCTCGCCCCGCGATGTGATGATCGATTGCGATCCGCAACAGATCGGGAAGTTGCGCCGGTTTTTGCACGACCGAGCGGAATACAGCCGACACGTTCGGGGTGCCGTCGAGACGCAAGCCCAGCGTCGCAGCGGGCGGAAGCATTCTATGTGCGGCATCGAGGATCACGCGGCAGGCGGCAAACGGGATCCGGTGCTCCGCCGCGATTTCCGCCGCGATGTGCGATTCCATGTCGACGGCAGCCGCCCGGGTTTCATCGTAAAGCTGCCACTTTTCCCGCGGGCTCTGCACCACTTCGTTCGCCCCCGCGACATGCGCGTGAACCGCGCCGGGCAGCATTTCAAGCAGCCGTTGCGTCCAGGTCCGGTCGGTGGCGAAAACACCTTTGCCGCTGGTCACGCCGGACGCCACGACCCAGTCGCCGGCAACGAGGCCCGGCGCCAGGCCCCCGGCAATTCCGAAGCTGATGATCCCGGACGCGCCGCGTGCGATGGCCGCGTCGAGCGCGGCACGCAATCCCGAGCTTTGATTGCAAATCACCGATACGCCTGGACCGCGCGCGATACCCGCTTCAAGCGCCAGGCAGGTTACGGCGACGACGCCCGCTTGTTCCGACATCCACACCCCGCTTCCCGGGCGCCTTTATCCCAAAGGTGGCCGCCACGGTCAACGTCACGACGTGCAGAAAAACCAAGCAACAAGCGGGGATTCTGCAAATGTTTGGGGATGATTTGGCGGCGGGAAGCGAGCAAGCAAAGCTTTGTGCTCGGCATGACACACCTGCAACGAAAAGATACCATTGTCGGGTCAGGCGAGCTCGGAGACGTGAATGAGCGTTGAAATCGACCACCTCTTCAACGAGGCGGAACCGCAGCGTTACGCGCTGCATACGCGCTATCTGAATGAACAGATGGTGCGCGTGTTGAAGACAATCGGCTTCGACCGTGCATATCGGCGTGGCAAGGGCCAGTACCTCTATGACCGGGAGGGTCTGCAATACCTTGATCTGCTGAGCGGGTGGGGCGTGTTCGCCCTCGGCCGCAATCATCCGGTCGTCGCCGATGCCCTGAAAAAGGTCCTCGACAGCGAACTTCCAAATCTCGTGCAAATGGATGTGTCCGCGCTCGCCGGGGTGCTTGCCGAACGGCTGCTTTTCCAGGTGCCGCACCTGGAAAAGGTATTTTTCGCGAATTCCGGAACCGAATCAGTTGAGGCTTCGTTGAAGTTTGCGCGAGCGGCGACCGGTCGCGGAGGAATTGTCTACTGTAGCCATGCGTTCCACGGCCTGACCTATGGCTCTTTGTCGGTGATCGGAGACGACATTTTCCGTTCCGGTTTCGGCCCGCTGTTGCCCGATTGCGTCGAGGTCCCGTTCAACGACCTCGCTGCGCTCGAACGCGCGCTCGCTTCGAAAACCGTCGCAGCCTTCATCGTCGAGCCGATCCAGGGCAAGGGCGTCACCATGCCCACCGACGATTACCTGCGCTCCGCGCTCGAGCTGTGTCGCAAGTACGACACGCTGTTTATCGCCGATGAGGTGCAGACCGGGCTCGGGCGCACCGGACGTTTCCTCGCCTGCGAGCACTGGGGCATCGAGCCAGACATGGTGCTCCTGTCAAAGTCGCTGTCCGGCGGACATGTTCCGGTCGGTGCCGTGCTGACCCGCAAGTGGGTCTTCGACAAGGTTTTCGATCGAATGGACCGCGCGGTCGTGCACGGCTCCACATTTTCGAAAAACGATCTGGCCATGGCGGCCGGGATAGCCACCCTCGAAGTGATCCAATCCGAAGGATTGATGCAGAATGCAGAACGCACGGGCGCGCGCCTGCTGGCGACGTTCGAGCGAATGATAGGACGTCACGAACTGGTCAAGGACGTTCGCGGCAAGGGGCTGATGATCGGCATCGAGTTCGGCGCACCTCGCTCGCTCAAGCTGAAGGCGTCGTGGAATCTGCTTGAGACGGCGAACAGCGGACTATTCTGCCAATTGATCGTCATTCCGCTGTTGAAGGAGCACCGGATCCTCACACAGGTTGCGGGTCATGGAAACCACACCATCAAGCTCCTGCCGCCGCTGATCATTTCTGACCAGGACTGTGACTGGATCGAGCGAACCTTTGAGACCGTCATATCCGATGCGCACCGCGTTCCCGGCGCGATCTGGTCGCTGGGAAAAACCCTGGTTGAGAATGCCGCGCGCGCGCGAGCGAGAGGCTGATCCTTATTCGCTTCCAGCACTCTGCTTCAGCGCGGCGGCAGCGAGCGCGTAGCCGCCTTGTGCCCCGTCGATGAAGTGAACGTGACTGGGGTTTGCGGGCGACGGCGTGAAGCAGGTCATCATCGCGTGATCCTGGCTGTGCGTGCCGTAGCGGATTACGCCTCTGGCGGCCGCATCCTTCAGATAGCCTTCGATCTCGGCTGCGAGCTGGGGCGTGCAGTCAAGCACCATGCGCAACGAATCGTCGAACTTGCGGAAGTCCGAATTCTCGATGACCTGCTGAGTGTACTTCGCCGGAATGAATTTTCCGACGCGCACACCGAACCGCATAATGAGGAAGTAGAGAAACGTCGTGGCCAGAACCTTGGCCTTGCGAGCGCCGATCGATTCACCGGCGCGGCGGGACGCGCGCGCCTCGAGATCGTATCCTTGTGGAGGCCATTTGATCCGAAGATCCTCGTCGGTGACGGGGCGCGACGCATCGGGTGTTTTTTCGACGATCCGGGTTACCCCCTCGACGACGCGGAGAAAGTCGTGGGGATGAGCGTGCGCTGCGGGCGTCACGACAAGCGAAAGCACCTTGCCCCGCCGCGACGGGATCAATTCAAATCGGCAGGACAGGCCCGATAAGTCAGGATGCGACCCGGGCGGAGCGGGAGCTAACGCAATCTCGCCGCGTTTCATCGCGGCGTCGGCCCAGGCAAGGCCGCCGCCAGAAAACATTGCGATGCTGATGTTGTCCGAAGGCGCGTAGCGAGCGACACGAACATCGCGGCATTGCGCGCGAATGTCGGCCACCGAAACCATGCCGATCCGCAGGATGAGATCGAGATCTTCCTGCACCCAGGTCGCTGTCTCGGCGAGTGCCTGCTTTGCCAAGTCTGCATCGGCGGAAGGTACGGCAAAGCTTGCCCCGTCGCCGCCGAACACAAAGGGAAAGTCACGGTTCTGCAGCGCATTGGCCACCGAGGCGATGACGGCAGCGCCTGCCATGTTCACGGCCTTGTAGCGATTTTCGCGAATAGCTTGTGTCGACTGCTGCACGTCGGCGAGGCCGACCATCCAGTCTGCGGGAAGGGGCCGAAAGCACGCGTCATCCGCAACCTGGGTGAAATCGCGGAACACAGGCAGATCTGCATAGAAATTGGTCGAGGCCGATGGGTCCATTGTGAGGTTGTGAGCCGATCTGGACACCAGAGGGGTGATGCTCAGCGGCGGCCAGAACCGTTCGCGTTGGCGCTCAGCAGGACCGATCGCTCTCGCTTGCCGCGTCGATTCATTTTTGCCTCGTGCGCTCAAGTTGTCGCATGGCCTCTTGATTGCTCACCACGAAACCGCCCGCAGTTCTCGGCGATGTGCCGTGCGAGCCGCGGAAAGTCACCCGATACGCGCCAGGATCTGCAGGGGCTGTGAGCGTGGAGCGAATGAAGCTGATCTGTGGGCCACGATATACAAACGGCTGTTCCTGGTAGCGCACAAACCTGCGGGCTTCCGGGCCGACCACGCGCGCTATCTCCAGCGATCCGGAAATTTCCTGGGTGCGTAGATCCGGAATGATGAGGACTTCGATTGGCTCGTTGGGTGCATAAATGAATTCATTCAAGGAGATCGTGACACCTGGCAGGTCGAGCAGCGTGAGTGCCGGCTCGAGACCCGCGCAGGCCAGGAGTCGATAAAGAATTTGTCTGAACGGATAAGATTTGAGAACGTCAACGTGATCCCCCGGTGTGACTTCCGTAGGTGGAGCGATGCCCGGAGGTTTGGAACTCCAAAGCGGGATCGTCGAGTCTCCGAGAGGATCCGTGAATGGATTGAACGTCGAGCCGTCGAACTCGATTCCCTCGTGGGTCGTGTGGTTCGATCCGGCAATCAGGCGATAATCCACCCCAACGGGGCGATTGCTCAGCTTCAGCTTGGCGTGAAGGTTCGTCGCCGCAACGAGATTCGGCTGACTCAAGCCGAAAGCAGTTGCCACCGCCGGATTATAAAAATTCTTTGGCTGGGGCGTGCCGCTTTGTATATCGAACAACACGTCGTGCACGCCTTCAAACGGAAGACATTGGTAACACGAAGGATAGCGTGAATCCGCGCTGAGATTTTTCATATCGATTTTGGATATGCCGAGCCAGCTTTTTACGCCGAGCGCGTATTCCAGGATCACAGGGACGCCAAAGTGAGGACCGCAAATACCGACGTACCTTTTGATGTTGTTGAACCACGGCTTGCTTGAATAATCCCCGCTTTCCAGAATCGCTCTGGCGAGCAAATTTCCCATCGAGTGGCAAACCAACGTAATCGTGTCGCTCGCGCTGTTCTTGATGCAGGATTTGATCTTCAGCGCCAGCTGATCTGCCGTCAACATGACGTCCTTGCGCCAGTCATACGCAAAATCGACCCGCCTGGATCCACAGCCGTTGGCGATTTTGTTCAGGTCATCCTGAAGCGGCTCGTAAATTCCGTAGCAGCCAATGGAATCCAGAATTTTCGTGGCCTTTACGGCAGCATTCACCAATTTACTTGTGCGAAAATATCCGCCGACATATTCGGGAATGGTAGGCGGCCAAATCTCTTCGTTCCCCAACTTTAGTTTCGAGCCGCCGCCACCGGGGACGAGAATGATTGTGTCCATTGCAAATATCCCCCGACCCGACATGGACATGAAAAATCGTACGATAGCACTACCCGCTACCTCTCGGCATCCCGAAACACATTTGTGTCAGCAAAATCGAGAGGTTAGTGG
>JBKPLN010000490.1:0-5862 GCA_046731635.1 Pseudomonadota bacterium
GTAAACCATGATCAACTTCGAGTACGCGCGGGCGAGCGACGTCGTCGATGCCGTTCGGAAAATCACCGCCGAACCTGCAGCCAAGTTCATCGCCGGCGGCACCAATCTCATCGATTTGATGAAATACGATGTCGAACGTCCGGTGCGTCTGATCGACATCACGCATCTGCCGCTCAACAATGTGAAAGAAACAGCAAACGGAGGTCTGCGCATAGGCGCGCTCGTGCCGAACAGCGATCTCGCTTACCACCCTTTGGTCGAGAAACGCTATCCGTTGTTGTCGAGTGCGATCCTAGCCGGGGCCTCGCAACAACTACGCAACATGGCGTCGACCGGTGGTAACTTGATGCAACGGACGCGCTGCTTCTATTTTTATGACGTCGCGACTCCCTGTAACAAAAGGGAGCCCGGCAGCGGCTGCTCGGCCATCAACGGCATCAACCGGATCAACGCGATCCTGGGCACGAGCGAAGCCTGCATCGCAACGCACCCATCCGACATGTGCGTCGCGCTCGCGGCGCTTGAAGCAAAGGTACATGTGGCGGGTCCCGAAGGTGAGCGAGCACTCGCGTTTTCTGATTTCCACCGGCTGCCCGGCGATACACCGGAGGTCGACACCAATCTCGAGGCAAACGAGATCATCACGGAGATCGAGCTTCCAGCGCAGGGCTTCGCGGCCAATTACAGTTATCTGAAGATACGCGACCGGCTATCGTTTGCATTCGCGCTGGTGTCAGTCGCAGCCGCTTTGGAACTTGAGGGCGGCTGCATCAAGGACGCGCGCCTCGCGCTCGGTGGCGTGGCGCACAAGCCCTGGCGTAACCCAGAGGCGGAAGCAGCATTACGCGGTCAGCCCGCCGATTCAAATGCCTTTGCGAAAGCAGCCGAAATATTGCTGCGCGGCGCCAAGGGCTTCGCGCACAATGCCTTCAAAATTGATCTCGCACGCCGGGCCATTTTTCGCGCGTTGGCGCAGGCCGCGGCCGGAACACCGCAAATCCAGTCCAGCAAGAAAGTCCGGTGAGGTGTCATGACATCATATATCGGCACCTCCACGTCCCGCGTCGACGGACGCGCGAAGGTCACTGGCAAAGCGCAATACGCCGGCGAATTCAAAGCTCCCGCCCTCGTCTATGGCAGCGTTGTGACCTCGACCATTGCAAGAGGCCGCATTGCGCGAATCGACCTGAGCCGGGCACTTGCCGTCGAGGGTGTGCTCGACGTGCTGACTCATGAGAACCGCCCGAAGATGGCGAGTACGGACGAAGCCTACTTTGACGAGTGTCTCCCCGGCGGGTCTCCCTTTCGCCCGCTTTACGATGACAAGATCAAGTTCAACAACCAGCCGATCGCGTTGGTGCTCGCCGAAGAATCGGAGATCGCTCGGTTTGCGGCCACCCTGGTGCACATTGACTACGAGGCGGAGAAACATGCCACCGATCTGCACACGCAGATTGATAGGGCCTACGTGGTCGACAAGCCCGATAAGCCGCGCGGCAATGCCATGAACTCCTACGCTGCCGCGGCTGTTCGGCACGAAGGCGAGTACGTCATCCCGATCGAACATCACAACCCGATGGAATTGTTCGCGGCGACCGTGGTCTGGAACGGCGACGGAAAGCTCACGGTGTTCGACAAGACGCAGGGCGTGCAGAACGTGCAGCGCTATGTCTGCAACGTCTTCGGCCTCCATCCGGACAACGTGCGAGTCTTGTCGCCTTTTGTCGGCGGCGCATTCGGCTCAGGTCTGCGCCCACAATATGAGGTGGTCCTGGCCGTGCAGGGCGCACTTCAGCTGAAGCGCTCAATACGGCTCGTGTTGACCCGGGAACAGATCTACGGCCTCGGCTATCGGCCGGCCACTATCGAGCGCGTGGCGCTCGGCGCTAAAACTGATGGAACGCTGGACGCGATCACCCACGAAGCCATCGCCATGACTTCACAATATGAGGACTACTCCCGCAACGACACCTCGTGGTCGGCGCTGCTCTACAAGAGTGCCAACGCGAAGTATGAGCACAAGCTCGCGCGGCTCGACGTTCCGACACCCTCCGACATGCGTGCGCCCGGCGCGGCCACAGGTCTCTATGCGCTGGAATGCGCAATGGACGAGCTGGCCGTTGCGCTCAAGCTCGATCCTGTCGAGCTACGCCTGCGCTGCTATTCGGACCGCGACCAGAACAACAACATTCCCTTCACCAGCAAGCAATTAAAGGCGTGCTATCGAAAGGGTGGCGAGGCGTTCGGCTGGGCTAGACGGATTCCCGAGCCCCGGTCGATGCGCGAGGGCACCGATCTGGTTGGATGGGGTATGGCGACTGGTATCTGGGAAGCGCTGCAGATGCCAACCGCCGCTCGCATCGTCCTGAGCGGCAATGGCCACGCAGAGGTGTCGTGCGCCACGTCTGACATCGGCACTGGCACTTACACAATTATGGCTCAGGTCGCCGCTGACATGCTCGGCGTGCCGATCGATTACGTCACAGTCAAACTCGGCGACTCGTCGTTGCCGCATTCTCAGGTCGAGGGCGGGTCGTGGACCGCAGCCTCGGTGGCGCACGCCATCGCCGCTGCGGCCGATGAGGTTCGTATGGAGCTTCTGGGTCTCGCGCAGAAGATGCCGGGCTCGCCACTCGCGGGGTTGCAACCTGATGATGTCCTTCTTGCCGATGGCATGATTGCCGCCAAGCAAAACAAGAACCGCGCGGTATCGCTCGTGGATGCCATGCGGCACGGTGGCGTGGACCGCATCGAGCACGAAAAGCTTGCTGAATTTAGAGAAGACAACAGACATGCGCGCAACACGCACTCGGCGATCTTCGCCGAAGTGAAGGTGGACGAGCAGCTCGGCATCATCCGCGTGACGCGTGTTGTTAACGCGGTCGCGGCCGGTCGCATCATCAATACGAAAACCGCCGCCAGTCAGGTCATGGGGAGCGTGGTCTGGGGAATCGGCATGGCCCTCCATGAAGAGACGCTGGTCGACCACAATTTCGGTCGCGTTATGAACGCCAACATCGCCGAGTACCATGTGCCAGTGAACGCTGATGTGCAGGATATCAGGATCATCTTCGTTGAAGAGCCAGATAGCACTGTTAACCCGCTGGGAATCAAAGGCGTGGGCGAGATTGGCATTGTCGGAGTTGCGGCTGCCATCGCCAATGCTGTCTATCACGCTACTGGAAAACGTGTGCGCGACCTTCCGATAACAATCGACAAGATATTTCGATGATTTACCGATGGTGGGTCGCGGGCGCGACCTGTGATCCACATCACTGACGAGGCTGCATTTGGCTTGGGACGACGCTGCATTGGCATGCGAAGATGCCAACGAGCCCTGTCCGCGCATCCCAACGGCCGGCAACTTGACGAGGGGGGACGATGGCCACATTGCAGGAGCAGCTTGCACGCCTTCGGCGCTACAACCTTTCGGTTCGGGAAAACGATCCGAAACTTGCCGAAGAACTGCGCGATCGCGGCTTCGAGGCGATGGTCACGGAACCGGTGTCGCCCCAGGCGGCGGAGGAAATGCTCGGCCTGGAGAGCATCGCCATGCGAACCCAGCGCCCGGTCCTGGCGATCCGCGACAACGTCATCCGACTGGTCTTTATCGACGAGGCCGACAGCAAAATCTGGGGCGAGCGGCTAGCCAAAGCCAGGCCGCTGCTCGACGTCGCGATCCCGGCGGTAGGCCGCATTGATCTGATGGGCGCACAGCTCGATTGGGTCGGCACCGGCTGGCTCGTCGCGGAGAACATCATCGTCACCAACCGCCATGTGGCGCGCGAGTTCGCCGAACGAAAAGGTGACGGCTTTGACTTCAAGATGGGCCTGAGCGAGCAAATGGGCGCCGACGTCGACTTTCTTCAGGAGATCGACAATCCCAAGAAGCTCATATTCAAGCTCGTCAGACCGCTGCATATCGAAGAGCCGCCGGGACCTGACGTCGCTTTGTTCGAGATCGAGATGGTTTCGGGCGACGCGCGGCTCGCCAGGCCGATCGATCTCGCGACCACCATCGCGGTGACGCAGGAAGTCGCGACGATCGGCTATCCGGCCTACGACAGCCGCATCCCCGAACCCGACCTCATGGAGCGCATTTACGGCAAGGTCTACAACCGGAAACGGCTGGCCCCTGGCAGCGTGACACGCTTGGAAGAAACCCTTCTCTGGCACAACTGCACGACGCTGGGGGGCAATTCCGGCTCTGTCGTGTTCGACCTCAACAGCGGGCAGGCGCTCGGATTGCATTTCAGCGGCAGCTTCCTAGTCACGAACTACGCGGTGCGCGCCGACGTGGTGAAGAAGCTGCTCGCCGACGTGCGCGCCGGCCGAGCGATCCGGCGGGCTGAGACCGACTCAGACCCCTTGCTCGCCCAGGCGGGACGGCCCAGCATCGTGCGTTCGGCGCGCCGCGGCAGCGGCAGCCTGACTATACCCCTGACAGTGAATATTTCGCTGGACTTCGATCCCGCGAACCTCGCCGCGCCGGCGCGATACCGGATGCCCGCCGCGCCGGCCGGCAGCGAGCCGGCGGAATTCATCGCCGAGACGGAGGCCGTCGCCTCCGACTATCGCGACCGCCGCGGCTATAACCCGGCGTTCCTCGGCGAGCGGTTCGCCGTCGATCTGCCGACGGTCGACCGGAACGTCGACGACGTGCTCGATTTCGAATTCGACGGCGCGTTGGAGACCGAGCTCCGGTACGAACACTTTTCCGTCGTCATGAGCCGCAGCCGCCGCATGTGCTTCCTAAGCGCGTGCAACATCGACGGCAACCAGTCACGCAAGAGCGCGCGTGGCGCGTGGAAATGGGATCCGCGTATTCCCAAGGCCCAGCAGATCATGCGCGAGTGCTACGGCCCCCCGCCCAAGTTCAGCCGCGGCCACATGACGCGGCGCGAAGATCCGGGCTGGGGAAGCCCAACGACCGCCAAGCGCGGCAGCGAAGACTCCATGCACGTCACCAACACCACGCCGCAGATGCAGGCGTTTAACGCGCCGATCTGGCTCGCCCTCGAGGACTACGCCCTGCAGCACGCCCGCGAGGACGAGATGAAGATCTCGGTCTTCACTGGGCCGTACTTTGCCGACAACGATCCCGAGATGTACGGCGTGCGCATCCCGGTCGTCTTCTGGAAGGTGATCGCGTTCATCCACGACCGAACCGGGGAGCTATGCGCGACTGGCTACGAGATGAATCAGGAGAAGACGCTCCAACCGGAGGAAGAATTCGTGTTCGGCGCCTTCACATCGCCCCAGCTCGGCATCGCGACGCAGGTGCCCATCCGCTCGGTCGAAGCCCGCAGCGGGATCAGCTTCGGAAAGCTCGCTGCGGTAGACCCCTTGGCGGGCGAGGGAGAAAGCCTGACCGGCGTCGCTCCCACGCCGCTCCTCGTCCTCGAGCAGATCCGGTTCGTGCGGTGAAACGGCCAGTCAAGTTCGATTTGTCGAGGGCGGTGGCCTCCAGCGTACTAACGCCTTCAAAGCGAAAAAGGGAGTTTACATGCTTTGGGACGTTGACACTGATCTTGACAAGTTAACCGCCGGTCTGGAGGCGCGCGACAAATCTGCCACACGCGCGTTCTGCGACGATCTCATTGCGCGGATTTACAAGGCGGCGGAACCATATCCACTGAATTCGGCGAAAAAGCTGCTTTCGGCATTGAGGAAACGGCGATTTTTCGAGCAGATGGAACGTTTGGCAGACGCTTTCATTCAGACCGGCGCCGGCTCGAATACGGTCCGCAGGTTATATGTACAGGCGCTTCTCGACCAGGGACACTTCACCGCCGCGTTGCTGGTTCTTGAACCCCTCATAACCGAGACCGAAAGCACCGATCTGACGGAGAACGCTGAAGC
>JBKPLN010000491.1:0-3172 GCA_046731635.1 Pseudomonadota bacterium
GCTCAATGGTGAGGAAGCTGCAATTGACTTGTTCGAGACTATCGCCGGGTGCTTGAAGCAGCGCCGTCACCAGCACGACGGTTGCAGTAACCTTGGTCACAAAGCGCATCTGCAAGCCTCCTCTGGTCGTATTCCAAATAACACCGCGCACACTAAAATCATTCATTCCGGCCGTGACGGCGCGACATTGGCTCAAGGTCCAACTTAAAATTTTTGCCCCATCTGGTAACGCAAGACGAACAGAGAATTCCCCCCTAAACGTAGGCCCGTAACGGCGTGAACCGTTGCGCGCCTTTTGAGACTCGTTGGCTCCACATGGGCGGTAACGCAACTAAATTAGTTTCCCGCGACCGCCGTCACAATTTATTCAGGATGTCCATCACCGTCCGGTCAACTCGCTCAGGCGCTACGACGGCCAAACCGATGAACGTCGCAGCCACGGCGGTCGCGTAGTCGCGTCTCTTGATCGCAGCATCAGCATCCTCCAGCGGGCCTGCCCGCAACATCAGAATAATGGCGGCGATGGCGTGCTTGAGCGTGAGCTTCATGGTCTTTGACCTGCACGGAGTCGATGACGGTGATGGAGTCCGCAAGTTTGTCCACAGGCAAATACTGCCTAGGCACTCTGGAAACCTAGGGCAATCGGCCGCGTTGGCCTTGGCACCCTTGGAAGCACCTTGGCTCCCCCTGTATGGGGTTTCCAGCGGGGTGTCCAAACTCGGTCACGTCGTGGCCATCGGCGTGGCCTCTTTTTTGCGCTTGGTCTTGTGGAACCGGGCGTTGCTCAGCGCGTTGAGTTGCGGGGTTGGAGTGCGGCAATGCCAATTTTCACCTTCTTGGCAGTGGCAGCTTACGCGCTGATCGCATTGCTATTTGTTGCGGATGCAACGCTGGAGCACAGCGGTTCGCCTGTAATTGCGACCAGCCAACGCACCGGTCTGCCGGAGCGCCAGCGTCCCGATGGGATACAAACCCTTATCGCCAGGCCAGCACCCGCGCCCGACATGGCATCGCATGCTCTGCTCGCTGCGCAACCCAAGTCGGCGCCTGACGATTTAGAAAAGATTGGGTCCGCAGCACGTGCGGCGCGCCCCGAAGCGCCACCCAAAGACAGGCGCGTCACGCAGCCCATCGGCTACCAACGGACTCCTTCGTTCGATAGATTTTCTATTAAGGGTTACTAGGGTTGCTTGTGCAGCCTACTCACATTTGTTGCCGTGGCGTTAATGGCTGGGGAGTACAAAACGAGAGGACTTGTGCATGGAGCGCCTTATCCGGGAGTTTGGTGCATGGCTTAAACAAGGATTTGGCTGGCTCGTCGACGTGATTGTGTTCGGATGCCTCTGGGGCATCAGCCAGGTCTCGCGGCTTCTTAATACGCACTTTGGCGGCGCTCCGATCCTGAAGATTGTGGTGTTTGTTCTAGTGCTCCTGCTCCTCCTATATGCGTTCTATTGGTTGTTCGGCCGCTTTATCGGAGTGATACGATGGGCACTCGATAGGATCGCTTACGCGTTAGGAGTGATTCTGTTTAGCGCGGCCGTAGTATCGGGAGTGTTCGCCAGTGCAGGACTCGTTGCAGTTGTGGCAATCTGGGTGATGAGCAACATCAACTTGGCCTCGCGGTGAGTCACCGCATGGCGGCGGGTGCCTTTGTATTTTTATCCGCCAGGGAACGCCGTCAATTGTTCATGGGAACGTAAGCGCAATTGGCTGGTTTTCATTGAGCACATCGAAGGAGGTTCTCATTGAAACTCAGCGTTCTCGCAGTTGCAACTGCCACACTAATCGTTGCTTCGCCTGTTGCTTTCGCTCAGGGTGTCTCCAGCAATGCGCCTGGTCACAAAACAAAAAACTATACGGGTAGCCCCGGTGCATCATATTGGGCACCCGGACATAAAATGCAGCGCCATGAGAGGAGCAAAGTCTCTGGTCCCGGCGCGTCCGGCTATGCTCCGGGACGTTCGACCACCGGATATGGGTCGAAATATTAGTCCCGCCAAAGTTGTTCCTGGATGGCCGCTTCTCTACGAGGCGGCCTTTCCGACTTACTAGACCGTGCCGTCAACGGCCCGCGTGGCAGCAGGCGCCTTCGGATTTTTTCCTTGATCCACGTTCTCGACGGGCCGGAGCATTGGGTGCTGCAAAAACAAATTAACTAAATTGCTCGCTGCCACATGGTTGATGAGCCGCAAGGCACCTAGAGATGCCACAGCTTGACTCGAATGAATCTGACGGCAAGGGCCTTTTCATAATTCGCAATGGCCAGAAGATCGCCAGTTATGAGATTGGGAAATGGGTACCGTTGCTTCCCGGAGTCGTCATCCGTATCACGCCCGACGGTGCTAAGATTGAAGTGCCGCCGCACTAAGCGACGTTAAAAGGTTATTCCATCAATAAGCGCGAGTGGCCTGGCACCTTCGGATTTTTGACCTTGATCCAAGTTCTCGACGGCCCTGAGCGATAAGGCCATAACAGCGCCATTAAGGAAAAATGACGATCAGATCATAAAGCATTTTGAACCTGCTGCCCTGAACTGAATGCGGCCTGATCCTTAGACGATGCTTCTGTGCAATTGCCAGGGCTCGCTGTGCATAGGGCTGAAAGCTGAGCAAAGAACGCTCGCTATTGTTTGGGGCCGACAACATACGCTGGCCGCCGGGCGTCGTTTCAAACTTATAGTGCGGCGATGGCTTCTCGAACTCGTTAAATGTAGGCGGAAGAAAATCTTCATCCGGGGCACGTTCGGGTTTGTTTTTCTTCGCCGTTCGCTTGCGTTTGATCTTAGTCTTTTTTGCCTTTCGTTTTTTGACCATGTGATTGCCCTTATTCAAGCATGAGACGTTTCTATTCGGTCTCGCAAAAGTGCGTCGGACAAGGCGCGGACATTTTGCACAACCCCAGTATGCCGCCGTAGGCGTGGTGTGGATAACCGTGCTTTGACTTGATTGTAATTAGGTCCCGGTCAAAATACCGCCGTTCCGCTTCCCGGTGGAGAAGGAGTGGGCGATGGCTAATCCGCTGGCAGTGATTACAGGCTTAGCAAACGGGAAAAGCCCGAGTAACAAAGTTACAGGTGTCGTAAAGCGGGACTGGGTTCCAACTGGGCGCATCGATTTCGCCACCAAACTCGACAGCAATGCCGATCCGCACCAGCCAAGTGAATTTAAGC
>JBKPLN010000492.1:0-3113 GCA_046731635.1 Pseudomonadota bacterium
GTAAAGAGGTCCTACTTTGCGCGGCCTCTCGCCCAGGGAACCAGCCGTCAAAGTGGCGGTTGATACGTCATGAGATAACATGACTACAAAACTCATTTTGCTTTGGCCCAGACGTCGGTCTGATATTGCGCTCCATTTAGACCGAGAGGCGGATGATTTCTTAGTTGTAGATACCAACTATCCTTACGAACTCCAGAAACTCTACAAGCTCCGACGTGAGCTCCCAATTTTTGATCCATACCCCGGCTATGGAGAGCACTATCGAGACTTTAGTGATCACATTGTTGCAAGTAACTGCCGCTACCACATCTTCGGGCTCAAAGCTTGTCAGGAATTGCTGCAAGCGATGAAAGACCCATCATTGGCTCGCTCATCACTTGAAGAACTTCTTGCAGCCACCAAACTAGCGTGCAACGCATCCTCGTCCACGATTATAAGACGAAGCCAGAAGGTATCCATTGATTGGTCGTACTTGAATTTGGCAAACATTAGCGTCTCGGCAATCTTGGTGTTCGTGGCGACTCTGATCAGCAATTTCTTATCCCTTAACAGCAGCCTGACCGCGGCCATTGTCGCTACGCTTCTGTTCGCCACGTTCTACACTTGCGTACGCACGAACTTTTCAGAGTTTTTATCCTCCATGTGGCGACGTATCGCCTAATGATCTCTCTTGATGTCCGCTTTTGGCCCAAAGCGGACATCTATAGCTGCACCGCACATTTCCGCTTTCAACGCCAAAGCGGACATAGCATCATACGGTATTCGGTTCGTCATCCAATCAGCGGGGAGATTTTGATGCCGACATACATCATGCTTGTGAACTTCACGGATCAAGGGCGTAAGGGCGTTAAGGAGGTTCCAAACAGGCAAGACAAATCGCGCGAGACAGCTAAACAGTTTGGCGTTGAAAGAAAAACTGTCTGGATGGCCTTTGGCCCCTATGACTTTGTTCACGTTTATGAAGCACCCAACGACGAAGCTATGGCGAAGTTTGTTATGACACTCGCTTCCTTCGGTAATGTTCGCACGACAGTAATGCGAGCGTGGGAGGAGTCAGAACATCTTCCGCTCATACGAGAGCTGTCATGATATGTCCGCTATTGGCCCAAAGCGGACATCCCTAGTTGCATCGCACATGTCCCCTTTCGGAGCGGATATGACCTTGCGCGGAAATCCGCTTTCGCGGTCGTTGTCGGGGGTAAAGCGGACATGACTTATTGCGGCGCAAATGTCTGCTTTTGACCCAAAGCGGACATCCGTTGTGGCTGACAAAATGAAGTCACAAATTTCCCAGTACCTGGGTCCAGATGGCGATCATCGCGATAAACAGCGCCAGCGAGGCGAGCGCGGCGGCTTCCTGGATTATTGCTTTGAGCATATTGCCCTCCAACGGAACTCGGTCCGAGTCAGGTCCCATATCAAATTGATTTGGAAGGCCAGAGGTTCCCGTCGCCCGTTTTAGAAATCCCACCATTAACCGCGTTATTTCAGGATTTTTTCACCACCCCCGTGCGATCACCGTGCCCTGGCAGTTCCACAGGAACGGAATGCAGGTTCCTCTGTTGGCCCTATGACGGTGGGTTCAACCAGCGGAGTTCAGTGATGAGCCGAGCTGAGCAGTACATGCATATGGCGACGGATGTTCGCATGCTTTGGGGCGGTAACGGCAATTATGAAGCTCGAGCCATTCTTAAAGCCTGAATTTGCTGTGTGTCCGCCGCCCGATATTCTCCGAGACAGTAAAGGCATTCTCGCCCAAATGATCCTTTCCATCACGGCTTATCTAAAAAGCCATCCGGAGCAACGTCCCAATAATTTTCACCAGACCGCAGTGACCGCCTTAGTCGCGGCTTGGCCTTGCGCTAAGTAACCCAAAAAGAGTTATTCGTGCCGGAGTAGTTCTAGGGTCCGGGTGTCCGCCTCGCCATTGTAGAATTGCTGCAAAGCCTCCGCGAATAACAAACGGTCGGATTGATCGGAGGCGGCTTCATAAAACAGGGTGATGCACGACCGAAATTTGAGGTCGTCCGGCGATCCGAAAATTTCCAGCGCCGACTTGCCCTTGTGACTTACTGTGAGGCGCACATCATGGCGCAAGCGATCCCCAAGTATCGGGTCAGCCAGATAGCGTCTAGCCTGATTCATATCCTGAATGGCATATCGCTGAGCCATGGCGCTATGACCCAGACCAAAGAGTTGCGGAAAGATGAACCACATCCAGTGGGTCCGCTTGTGTCCATCAGTCAACTCCTCAACGACCTGGCTATGGACTTGAGCTTGGGCGTCCAGGAAGCGAATGAGGTCAGTGTCAGTCACAGATAGTGCTCCAAATCCGCAGGCGTTAGGAATAAAAGGCAGACTATCGCCGCCCGGTGTGAGTCAACGGTATCGCAGGCGACTGGTGTCGCTGCTATTGAGGCGTTTCATGAACGCGGAATATTTCGAGAAACAACGCCGAGACATGCTTGCGGCAGTTAGGGGCGACTACATGGCCGCCCAGACTGGCAAGACCGCGCTAGACGAGCGAGTCCTCAGAGCAATGGCTAAGGTACCGCGACACGAGTTCGTGCCCTTCGAGGTCCAGGAGTACGCTTACCTGAACAGGCCGATTCCGATCGGTTTCGATAAGACGATCTCGCAGCCATTGATGGTTGCGGTGATGACGGACCTGCTCGAGCTCAAACCAGACGACGCGGTCCTCGAAATCGGCACCGGCCTGGGCTATCAGGCCGCAGTGCTCGCCGAGCTGGCCGGCAGGGTGTACAGCGTCGAAATCATCGACGAGCTCGCGCAACAGGCAATACAGCGGCTGAAACGACAGGGCTATACCGTCGAAGTCCGCGTCGGCAACGGCCATACCGGCTGGCCCAAGCACGCCCCGTTCGACAAGGTGATAGTCACAGCGGCGCCCGACCTAATCCCTCCCCCTCTGATCAACCAGCTCAGGGCTGGCGGGAGGATGGTGATCCCGGTCGGCCTGCCCGGCGCTCAGCAGCTTGTCGTGGCCGAGAAGGACCTAAGCGGCAGGGTCACAACGAAGGAAATTCTGCCGGTACTGTTCTCGGTACTCGAGGGATCCGACCAGCCTGCATTCCGGGCGTCCTGATCGAGAT
>JBKPLN010000493.1:0-1894 GCA_046731635.1 Pseudomonadota bacterium
CCTTCTATGTAACTGTCACACCTACGACCCAATAGCAGCGCGGTTTCCAGTGCTGACTGCATGGCGTCATGGTAATCCATCGGAACCAAGATCGTTTTCATGCTCATCGTCGCCTCCCATCTATTGACCATTAAGCGGGCAGCAATGTCCCCTTTGGGTCAAAAGCAGACATTCGCGCCGCAAAAAGTCATTCTGCTTTACCCCCCGAAAGCGGACATTCGCGGTGCATTGGTGAAAGGATTGGCCCATATCAGCAACTGCCCCGGAGCCCGCTGCTCCATGAACACGAACTTCCAATTGTCGTAACGCAGGCTGGTCAACTGCTGATCGTCGTTGATGTAAAAGAAGGACTCGCGTGGACTCTTTGTGGCTTGCCCGGTCAGGTATTGGACAAGGTTGTAGCCATCGAGATGAACCTTGTAGGTCAGGTCGCCGACCCTGTGTCCGGTGAGCAATTTGTTCGTCACCTGCGGATCGCCGGCAATTGCCAGTATCGTCGGCAGCATGTCGAGGTGGGAGACCATCTCGTTGGACACCATCCCCGCTTTGATCCTGCCTGGCCAACGGAATATAGCCGGCACCCGATAGGCTCCTTCCCAATTCGAATTTTTTTCGCTGCGGAACGGGGTCATTCCGGCATCTGGCCAACTGTTCATGTGCGGACCGTTGTCGGTCCCGTACATGACGAAGGTGTTGTCGGCAATGCCGAGGTCATCCAAAACCTTGAGGACCGTGCCGACATTCTTGTCATGATCGATCATGGCATCGTGGTACGGGCTCTGGAAACGTCCCGACTGCCCGATGCTTTGCGGCTTGGTATGGGTGCGGAAATGCATGTGGGTGAAATTCACCCAGATGAAGAACGGCTTGTTCGCATTCTTCTGGCGCCCGATGAAGTCCACGGCCCGTTCCGCGATGTCGTCGTCGATTGTCAGCATGCGCTCCCTGGTCAAGGGGCCGGTGTCCTTGCATACCTGCTTGCCCATCTTTCCGAAGCGTGGATCAACCGTTGTGTCGTCCTTATCCGAGGCTTTGCAATCCATGACGCCGCGTGGCCCATACTTCGCCCGAAATGCGGGGTCCTTGGGGTAATCTGGCAGTTCGGGTTCTTCCTCGGCGTTCAGGTGATAGAGGTTGCCGTAGAACTCGTCGAAGCCATGCACGGTGGGCAGGAACTCGTTGCGGTCGCCAAGGTGGTTCTTGCCGAATTGGCCGGCGGCATAGCCGAGCGGCTTGAGCAATTCAGCGATTGTCGGATCTTCTTTCTGTAGCCCGAGGGTAGCGCCCGGCAAACCGACCTTGGTCATGCCGGTGCGTAAACCTGACTGGCCGGTGATGAACGACGCACGTCCCGCCGTGCAACTTTGCTCGGCATAGTAATCGGTGAACATCACGCCTTCACCCGCAAGGCGGTCGATGTTGGGCGTGGTGTAGCCCATACGCCACGCGAGTAGGCGCTGACATTGGATTGGCCAACGTCATCGCCCCAGATAATGACAATGTTGGGTCTTTGCTGTTGCTGAGCGGTAACTGGTGCGCCCGTAACCGCTGCCGCGACAACCGAAGCCAGTAATGCAACTGATGTTCTGCGGGCAAGTCTCACAACTCCCTCCTGTTGCTACCTAGCCGGACGGACGAAAACGCAGGGCAGGTGCGAGAAAGGTTAAGGTGTGAATTGGAGGGGTCCTATTGGACCAGCGTCCAATGCCTCTGCATGATGGCGAATAAGCGCAGCGGGGTAGACCCCAGGCAACTTCTATTGATTGCCTAGTTTGATGATTAATTCACGATGAACAACGGCCACATTAGTGGCAGCGCCCAAAGTGGTGGCTGGTCCGCCGGCCGCATGGGTGGTGTCGGCGCTATTTTGTGTGTCATCTGACATAAAACTAAA
>JBKPLN010000494.1:0-8320 GCA_046731635.1 Pseudomonadota bacterium
GCCTGCAAGCGCGATTGGCACCACAAACAGGTTGATCAGGACGAGATACAGAGGAAACAGCCAGACAGCGCGCTTGATCTCTTTTTCGTTGTTGTTTTCGACAACCGCGACATGGAATTGCCGCGGCAGCAGGATGATCGCCACGAACGACAGCAGCGTCATGGCAAGCAAGGTGTCGATGCGCGGTTCTCGGGTGAAGATCGCGGCGGTCGCAGGCCGTTGCATTGCCTCGTTGACCAGCGCTATCGGGCCGTCGAACATCCAAAATGTCACGAAGATTCCGACCGCCAGGAATGCGAGCAGCTTGACGATCGATTCCGTCGCAATGGCCAGCATCAGCCCGTCCTGATGTTCGGTGGCATCGATGTGACGGGTGCCGAACAGAACGGCGAAAGTTGCCATCGAGAGCGCTACGAAGAGCGCAATGTCTCCGAGAAGCGGGCGGGTAACCTCGGTGCTTGAAGTGATATGCGCAAGGATCGTTTCAAGCGACGATGACACTGCCTTCAATTGCAACGCAATGTACGGAATCGTTCCGATGATCGCGATCAGGGCGACTGTCGCTGCAACTGCCTGGCCCTTGCCGTAGCGCGCGCCGATGAAATCGGCGATCGAGGTAATGTTCTGCGTCTTGGCAAGCCGCACGACTCGCATGAGCAGCGAGCCAAACAGGGCGATCATAAGGATGGGCCCGACATAGATCGTCAGGAAATCAAATCCCGTGCGTGAAGCCAGACCGACCGAACCGAAAAATGTCCACGAGGTGCAATAGATCGCCAGCGACAGGGGATAGATCAACAAACGCGCGCGACCCTCGCGACCGAGACCGCGAGTGCGGTCGCCATAGCTCGCTATCAGGAACAGCAACCCGATGTACGAGAGCGCGACGGCTATTACGACCCAACCCTGCAGCATGAATTCTCCGGATCGGGACCAGACCCGACGTGGCCAGGACTGTGGCTAAATCACCACAGAATGCCGGCGCGGTCTATCGATGCTCGCCCACCGCACCGACCTACCAATCGCCCCTCCAATCATACCTTAAACTATTGTTATACCGCATTTTTGACTTCACCTGACGCGTCTGTCGCTGCAAAATGGATCACGGTTTGACGCTGATTTGTAAGGAAGCGGTTATGGCTTCGGAGACTCCGGGAACCCGCAACCTTTTCATCGTCGATGACGATCCGATGATGCGCGATGCGCTTTCGATCGTTTTCACGCTGGCTGGCTATCGCGTCATCGTTTTTGCCGATGCTGAGACGTTTCTCGCTGCCGCGCGCACGCGCGTGCCGGCCTGCGTGTTGCTTGACCTGCACTTGCCTGACAAGTCCGGTGTCGCGGTTCTCAAGGAACTCAACGCGCACAGCTATCCGGCTCCAGTCTTTATTATAACTGGCGATGGAGACGTGAGTTCGGCCGTCGAGGCCGTGAAAAGCGGTGCATTTGATTATCTCGTGAAACCGCTCGACGCGCGCGCCATTGTTGCCCGCGTCAACGGCGCGATAGCGGCATTCTCCGATCGATTTGAAAATGCCAAGGACGGAAGCAGTCCGTTGATCGATTTTCCGGGTCGACGTCTGTTGACCCCACGCGAATGCGAAGTGCTCGCAGAAATCGCCGGCGGTGCTTCCAACAAGGAAGCTGGCCGGCGGCTCGGCATTAGCCCGCGTACTGTAGAGGTCCACCGTGCCCGCATCATGGACAAGATCGGCGCACGCAATGCCGCCGATCTCGTGCGCATCGTCCTTAGCGGCAACAGAGGCCGGTTTTCATCATCGCCAGAACTGGCGACGTAAGGGCTGCATTGCAATCTCTGCATTTGACGCGGCGATCTCCACGCGGCATTGATCGCGCGCACCGGGCCGAAGCCACACGTCGCTCGGCTACCCGAAAGCCCTGAGCATTGTCCGCGCCTACCACCCACGGCCGAATCGTTGCATTGCGCCACCTCGGCGAGACCGTGGCGTTTGCAGCAGTTGGCGGTGCGGCCTTGGGCCTCCTCGGCGTCCCTGCCGGCTGGCTGTCGGGTTCTATCCTGGCCGTTGCCGGCGCATCGCTGGCGGGCAGGCCGATGCATGTGCCCACACTATTGATGCGCGCAATCTTTATCCTGATCGGGATATCGCTTGGCGCCGTGGTCACGCCCGAGACGTTGCACGGCATGGCTACCTATCCGCTGAGCATCGGCGTCTTGCTTGTAGCGATGATCGCTATTTCCGTCTGCGGTGCGGCCTATCTGAGGCTGGTGCACAACTGGGGCAAAGTCGACGCATATCTGGCTGCCGCGCCGGGAGGAATGTCACAGGTGCTGGCGTTGGGTGCCGAGCTCGGCGGCGACCTGCGCGCCATTGCGATCGTGCAAAGTATACGAGTGGTGGTGATTGCCGTGGGTCTGCCGGCCGGGCTGTCGGCGCTCGGCCTGGTCGGTCATGCTGCACCGCGAGTGACCGGCGCCCTAAGCATCGCCGTGATCGATGAGCTCGCGATCCTGATATTGGTCTCAAGCATTGTCGCGATCATTGCGTACAAAGTCCGCTTTCCCGGCGGCCTGCTTTTCGGAGCCATGCTCACCTCCGCGGTGCTGCATGGAAGCGGTCTCATTCAAGCGGTCATGCCATGGTGGGTTGCAAATGCGGCGATGGTTGCAATGGGCGCAATTACCGGCTCACGCTTCGCCAATACGCCACCACGGCTGTTGCTGAATTTCATCGGCGCCGCATTCGGTTCGTTTGCGGCTGCCGTGACGATTGCGGCGGTGTTCGCAGCTGTGCTGATCAGCGTGTTGTCCCTGCGCGTTGCCGAAGTCATGATCGCGTTTGCGCCCGGGTCCGTCGACGCAATGATGCTGCTGGCTCTCGCGCTCAACCTCGACCCTGTTTACGTCGGAGCACATCATCTGACGCGCATTTTCTTTGTGTCGTTGACGATGCCGCTCGTGGCGCGGCGAACGGCGCGTTCTCTCAAGATCAAGAGCGAGTCCAAGCCGCTGCTCAAGCGGCCCCCGTTTCAGGACTGAGGTGCAGCTACTCGGCCGCAGCCGCCTGCGATCGCAACGGCAATGCAAGCCGTTCCCATACCTCGACGAGGGCCTCGGCCAGCGCGTTGACCAGCGCATCGTCGTGGTAAGGCGAAGGCGTGATGCGCAACCGCTCCATGCCGCGTGGGACAGTGGGATAATTGATAGGCTGAATGTAGATGCCATGCTCGGACAGCAGCAGATCGCTCGCTGCCTTGCACCTCTCGGGATCGCCAACGAGCAGCGGCACGATGTGTGTCGTGCTCGGCATGACCGGCAAACCGACCGCCTCGAGCATCGCTTTGACCCGGGCCGCCCGTTCCTGGTGACGTTCGCGCTCCCAGCTGGACGTTTTCAGATGGCGGATGGCCGCCGTAGCTGCAGCGCAGATTGCCGGCGGCAGCGCAGTCGTGAAGATGAAACCCGGCGCATAGGAGCGCACGGCGTCCACCACCTCCTCGCTTGCTGCTACGTAGCCGCCCAGACAGCCGAACGCCTTGGCCAGGGTGCCCTCGATCACGTCAACGCGCGTCATGGCCTTGTCACGGTCGCAAATGCCGCCGCCACGCGGTCCATACATGCCGACGGCATGGACTTCGTCGCAATAGGTCATCGCCCCGTACCGCTCAGCAAGATCGCAGATTGCGTGAACGGGCGCGATGTCTCCGTCCATGGAATAAAGGCTTTCAAACACGACCAGCTTCGGGCGCGCCGGATCGGCAGCCTTGAGCAGCTCTTCGAGATGACCGAGATCGTTATGACGCCAGATCCGTTTTTCGCAGCCGGACCGGCGGACGCCTTCAATCATTGAATTGTGGTTGAGCGCGTCGGACAACAGCAGGCAGTTCGGCAATAACCCGGCGATCGTTGCGATGCCGGTTTCGTTCGAGACGTATCCCGACGTGAAGACCAGCGCAGCCGGCTTGCCGTGAAGGTCGGCGAGTTCTCGCTCCAGCTCGACCAGCGGATGATTTGTGCCGGCGATGTTTCGGGTGCCGCCTGCGCCGGTACCCATGCGGGCGGCAACATCGACCATGGCGCCGATTACCTTGGGGTGCTGCGCCATCCCGAGGTAATCGTTTGAGCACCAGATCACGACAACGCGCGGGCCCTGAGGCGAATGCCAGATAGCATGTGGAAACCGCCCGGCAATACGTTCGAGGTCCGCAAAAACCCTGTAACGCCGTTCGTGCCGCAACCGGTCGAGGGCAGACGCAAAATAACCCGTATAATCCATGTTCTTACTTTCCCGCCCCGCGCCACCTTTTAGAAGGGTTCCAGGGTACTTGTCGAGGCGAGATTCGTCGCAAAGGCCGGATTGCCCATTGATCGTGGTCAATAGCTAAGTCCTATCGAAACGATGCGCGGTCCAGGTATCGCGCATGCCCGGTAAGCAGCAGGGCGCCAATATGAGGATGCGGCTCACACTCGCATCTCCTCTTTCGCGGTTTCGCGTGCGACATCGATCCACGTGCCGTGCTGATGCGATCGTCGTGCCGCATCGATGAATTGCTGCACGCGATAGCCTTCGGCAAAACCGGGGGCGGCGGTGTCGCCGCTTTCGATGGCGTCGAAAAATATTTTCGCCAGCCGGGATACTGGTGCGATGCGTCCATCGGGATATTTCGCGTCGACAGGATCGTCGGTCGCGACCCGGACCACGGGGGCGTCGCGCCTGGCGTGCCACAGCTCAAAACCGCGCATGTAATCCGCGCTCGGGTTGTGCAGGATCAGTGTGCCGTCCTCGCCGAAAAACTCGATGCGATGTCCGATGCCGCGATACGATGCACAGCTCATCGAGAGCGTCACCAAAGGGCCGGCGGCAAATTGCAGAGCCATGCCCACCGTAGTTTCCGGTTCACTGTCGCCGGGCAAGCCGGATACGCGCGCGGACAGGCCCGCGATCGGTCCGCAGAACCACTCCAGATAGTGGAAGCAGTGGGAAATGAAATTGCCCAGTACTCCGCCGCCATCGTCGCCCACGGTTTTCCAGTTGCGCATGCGCATCTGGATGGCGCCGCTCTCGACATGCCAATGCACGGTGACGTGGCGCAGTTCGCCAATCGTCAAGCATAGCCTTGGCTCGCTGCCATGCGACAATCTGATGAAAATTGAAATCGACCATCGTCGGTTTGCGGCTCAAGGAAGCCTGTCTGAGCATGGCCCGCGCTACGCCAAGATCGCTCGCAAGAGGCTTCTCGGCGAACACGGGTTTCCCGAGCTGCAGGGCGTGAATGGCGATCTGCGCCTGCAGGCTTGGCAGCGTGGCGATCGCGACAACCTGCACGTCCTCGTCCTCGACCAGCGCACGCCAGTTGCCATAGGCCTTCGGCACGCCGGCGGCTTGCGCGAGCTCGGCCGTGCGCGCGAAATTGCTGCCGGCCAGCGCAATCACCTCGCAGCGTAAATCGGCGCGAAATGCGGGCAGCTGCACTGTTCGCCCGTAATTGGTGCCCACAATGCCGAGACGGATCACGATGCGACGCCTTGCCAGACAGGATTTTGCCTTGCGCGCCATGGATTTGAGCCAAATCGACATGCTAGGCAAGCGCGAATTGCCCACCGCGGACAACACGCGATGACTTCAGCGCAGGAGGACAAGGCCGGCTGGCGCAAGCTGTTTGCGCAGCGGCTTGCATCAGAGCTCGAGCGGCTGCAGAAAGTATCAGCATGAGCGATAAACCGGCCGGCATCGCCAACGGCCTCACGAATTATGGCGACCGCGACTTTTCCCTGTATCTACGGCGCTCCTTCGCGCAATCGATGGGATATTCCCGCGCAATGCTGGCAAAGCCGGTCGTCGGCGTTGCCTACACCGCATCCGGGTTCAACAATTGCCATCGGCACTTTCCGGAATTGCTGCAGGCAGTGAAACGGGGCGTTCTCACCGCCGGCGCCTTGCCGGTTGAGTTTCCAACCATCTCGCTGGGCGAAGTGTTCCTGAATCCGACCAGCCTGAAATTTCGCAATCTGATGTCAATGGACACCGAGGAGATGGTGCGCGCACAGCCCATGGACGCGGTCGTGCTGATGGGCGGGTGTGACAAAACGGTGCCTGCGCAACTGATGGGTGCCGTGTCCGCCGGGAAGCCCGCCATCATGCTGGTCGCAGGCCCGATGATGACCGGGCGCCACCGCGGCGAAAGGCTGGGCGCATGCACGGATTGCCGCCGATTCTGGGCGCAATATCGCGCAGGCAAGATCGACGATCACGAGATCTCCGAGGTTGAAGGCAAGCTTGCGACCACCGCGGGCACGTGCGCGGTGATGGGCACTGCCTCGACCATGGCCTGCATTGCAGAGGCGCTCGGCATGATCCTTCCCGGCACGGCTGCAATCCCTGCCGTGCACGCCGATCGATTGCGTGCTGCCGAGGCAACGGGGGCGGCCGCGGTCAAATTGATTGGCTCGCAGCTCACACCCGATCGCATCGTAAACCGGAAGTCGGTGGAAAACGCGCTGCGAGTCTTGCTTGCATCCGGCGGCTCTACCAATGCGATCATTCATCTGACTGCGATCGCCGGCCGCGCCGGAATTCCGGTATCGCTGCAGCGCCTCAACGAACTATCCGATACGACTCCGGTGCTGGTGAACCTGAAACCGGTTGGCAATGGTTACATGGAGGATTTCTTTGCCGCGGGTGGCATGGGTGCGCTGCTGCGCGAATTGAAGGACCTGCTCCATCTCGATTGCATGACGGTGACCGGCGAAACGCTTGGCGAAAGACTCGTGCATGCGGGTGACGACTGGGTTGACCGCAGCATCGTTGCCGAGTTCAAGAAGCCGCTCGAAGCAGAAGGCGGGTTGGTGGCTCTATTCGGCAACCTGGCGCCGCAGGGTGCGATCCTGAAACGCTCGGCCGCCGATGCCAGCCTGTTCGAGCATGAAGGGCGAGCCGTGGTATTCTCCTCGCTAGAAGACCTTGCTGCTCGCGTCGACGATGCAGGTCTTGAGGTTGACGCCAGGGATATCCTTGTTCTGCAGAATGCCGGCCCACATTCTGCGTCGGCGATGCCAGAAGCCGGCTATCTGCCAATTCCAAAGAAGCTGGCATCGAAAGGCGTGAAGGACATGGTGCGCATTTCGGACGCCCGCATGAGCGGCACGGCTTTCGGCACGATCGTGCTGCACGTGACGCCGGACAGCGCTTCCGGCGGGCCGCTGGGCCTTGCGCGAACCGGCGACCGCATCCGGCTCTCGGTCAAGCAGCGCCGCATCGATCTCATGGTTGACGATGCCGAGCTCAAACGGCGCGCGGCAGCGTCCAAAACCGACTCTCGCCCGCCACCGCGCGGCTATGCGCGTCTTTATTCCCAGGAAATCCTGGGTGCCGATCAAGGCTGCGATTTTTCATTCCTACGGCCGCAATGATCTTCCTGGCTTGGGCAGGGAGCGCAAAGTTCACCCCGACTTAGTATTAATGCGGGTTAACCACGGCCCGGTTAACGCGGCCACAGAACCGATCCGGCAAAATTACCGGAAATATCACTGATTGCGTGGCGCCTTTTGCGGTTCCAGGTGGCGAAAGCCATGCGTCGAGGCCTGAGCTATTTCGGCGAATATCGCGACCGGCAAATGATAGCGTTTGCCGGCGTACTCGGCGTTGGCGTCGCACTTGCGATGATGGAAATTATCGACGCCTATTCGGTTTCCCGTAGCGCCGTTTCTCTTACCTTGGCTACCGTCGTGGGCGCATTCGGCATCTGCGTGATTGCATCCATGTCGGCCTGGCGGGTCCGGCAGAAATTAAGCGAACAAAACTTTCGGCTCGACGTCGCTCTCAATAACATGAATCAGGGCCTGTGCATGTTCGATGCGCGCGGCCGGATTGCCATCTGGATCGAGCGGTACCGCCAGATGTACAACATCGATCCGCGCGACACTTGGCGCGGATGCAGTGTCCCGGATCTTCTCGCCGCGCGCATGAACGCCGGAACCTTTCCGCTTGATCCGGAACGCTACGACGCCGACCTGCGCGCCGCGCTCATGCAAGGCAAGGCGTTCACGCTGAATGTCGAATTGAAGGACGGCCGTACCATTGCGGT
This sequence comes from Pseudomonadota bacterium, assembly GCA_046731635.1. Classification (GTDB taxonomy): domain Bacteria; phylum Pseudomonadota; class Alphaproteobacteria; order Rhizobiales; family Xanthobacteraceae; genus Pseudolabrys. The sequence continues at coordinate 8,065 of JBKPLN010000494.1, forward strand.
CGTAAACCTGCCGATGCCAGGCGGCGGCTGGGTCGCAACCCACGAGGACGTTTCCGAACGCAAGCGGGCCGAGCGCGAACTGGAGAGCACGCGGACATTCCTCAACACTATCATCGAAAACGTGCCGTCGCCGATCATCGTGAAGAGCATGCCGGCTCTGCAGTATCTGTTGATTAACCGTGCCGCCGAAAAATATCTGGGCATTGACCGCTCGGCCATGCTGGGCAAAACGGTAGCCGATGTGATGCCGCCATCC
>JBKPLN010000495.1:0-3144 GCA_046731635.1 Pseudomonadota bacterium
ACAACGCTATTCGCATCTTAGCCGGAAAACACTTGCTGAAGCGGCGGAAACAATGGGGAAAGTGATCGGGCCCATTCTCAAACATGTTTCTCGGGCCTCCGAGGAAGTGACCGACGATTTACCGAGCAGTCCCTTACGGCCTAAGGGGCCGTAAACACGGGCAACCTCCGCTTCTTGGCGCGACCAGGTTCGATGTCGCTCCAAACATCGTCCAGCATCGTTTTGCTGGGCTTCCAAGTGTATTGTTTTTGGAAACGGCGTCGCTTAAGCGAAGGGTTAAGATCAAAAATGTTTGTTTCTACCGATCTGAAACGACTGATTTCTCGAGAGCCTTCGAGTGCCAAGGCTTTAGTATCCAGAAAGCCCTTTGCGTCGAACGGATAAACAATGCCGCGAGCGCTGATGCTATAATCCGTGCTGGTCAGCCGTTGAACAAACACCTCCAATAGCTTTTGCTTTGTCCCTGAATACTGCGGCAATGCCACGCTGCGATCAAACAAATCACTATGCAGGCGCCGAGTTATTCTCCGTAGCCCTTCCGCTGACCAAAGGTAATACCGAACGCTGATACGACTTGGCGCAGTCGTCTGCCGTTTTGCCAACACGTTCTGCTCTTGTACTGCTGCTGAGCAACGAAAACCCCCGGCAGTTTCCCGCCGGGGGCTCTTGTTCAAACAGCCATGATCAACCGATCAGGGATAGAAGTCGCGATGGACACGGAAGCGAGCCATCCAGATGTCCTCGTTGCCGACGGTCTTGAGACCGATAGTATTGTTGTTACCGCCAGCCGCCCCGGTCCCGGTAAATGCTTGCGGGACGACTGCGCTACCGGCGACCAGACCACTCGACGTGCTCATGCCGTCGACTTTCAGGTACGCGACGTCAAGACCCATGTAGAAGTCGTTGGTCACGTTCCACTGGGTGCGGGAGCCAATCCACCAGCTGGTCCAGTTGTTGTCGCAACCCGGATTGGCAAGCGCGAAGACACCAACGCCGCCATTGCCAGAGCCTTGCAGCACGCAAAGGATGGCATTGGCCTGGCCGTTATAGCTCACCGAGGTATAGCCGCCGTAGAGTGAAGTCCTCCACCGCGGGTTCCAGAAGTGCTCGTAGCTCGCGTTGAGGCCCCACGCCGTGGTCAGTTGAATGTCAGTGGCTGTGTTGTTCAAGCTGCCGCCGCCGGGAGCATTAAAGACGGTGCCGCCATAGACGCCGTCAGCGACGACGCCATAGGCCGAATTAAAGCCGCTCTGTATCCACCAGTTGTTGTTCGACGGGTTCTGCATTATGTAGCGCAGCGCACCTTGGGTGTAGATGCCCTGCAGTTGCAGGAAGTCGCCCGTGCCGATATACGGCGTGTTCAGCCGCAGGCCAGCCATGACGGCCCAGCCCCATTTGTCGTCGGGGTGACCACTGGCTTCCGGGTTTTCGACACAGACAACACCACGGTTGAGAGTAAGGTTATCGCAGCCGCCTACTCCGTTGAGGTAATAGGCCGCATTGACCTGATGCAAGGCACCCGCGATTGCAGCGGAGCCCCAAGCCTGATCAACGCGCAGATTGGCGACGATGTCCGGAACGCGCCAGCCGCCGTAGCCTATGCCTGTGCCTATCGCCGCGGCGGCACCAGTAACGCCACTACCATTGATGCTGCCTACGTTCGGCGCGACACTCACCCTGGGATCGAAGATATTAGCGGTAGAATCAAGAGCAGCATTGGTGCCTTGCCCGATGATCTGCGTCGTACGCCGACTTTCGGCGGACAGAGTGGCCGAGAAGCCGTTGCCCAACTGCGCCGTATAGCCGATCACTTCCCAGCCGCCGTCGCCGGTGTCGGAGTTCGGGGTGAAGCCCAGGTATCCGACCGCCGCCTGCGAGAAGAAGTCGAAGAACGACTGCGCACGGCCGAACGTGAAGCCCGCCCACTGGATGAAGGCGCGGTTCGCGTTGAATGTCTGCGGCGGATCAAAGAGTGTATCGGTAACAATACCAACCGCGAGATAGCCGCGCACCGTGCCATATTCGGTCTGGTTGCGGGCATCGGCCGTGATATAGCCGCGGACACGCCACCAGAGGTCGTTCGTCCACCGATTGTTAATGTCGGCACCTTCGACGCGGGTCGATGAGCCGTTCACGCCATATGCATATTCGGCGCGTACATAGCCACCGATCTTGATGCACATATCAGTGCCAGGGATGTAATAGAAACCCACCCCGTACAGGCTGCAAATCTTCACGTACTGGACCGGCTTGGCCTTTACGGGAAGATCGGCTGCCTGCGCCCCAGCTACCGCAACGAGTCCTGCTGCCGAGCCAAGGAGAAGACTTTTCACCATCTTCATCTTGAACCTCCAAAAAAGTTTCTTTCGAGAGGGTTCCGTATCCGCCCAGTGCGACAGCACCCGTTGGAACTTCCCCTTGCTCCCCGCTGGCCCGAGAAACCTTCGCACCGTGAAGTGCAGCTGCAGCCCGGACAGCGCAACAGGGGGATGCCCCCCTCCGTCGCTTCGTCACATTAGCCGAAGGTCCACTCCAAGCAATGAAGAAGCAGCCTTCCCACAGGCCTGAGCGCACTTTTCGAGCGAGTGTTGCGTAAAAAACACGTTGCCGTGATCGACCAAGATCGCCTGATTGCAGCCGCCCTCCCGCCTGATTTCCCTAATTTCTATCAATGGCTTAGGTGGAGATTGCGGTTTAACTCTGAGATTAGTGACGACTCAAACTACCTTTCGGATTTCTGTCCGCCGACCAATTGAAGGACACCTTACGCCCCATTAATTTCCGTGCAGAAGGCTGGCCCGGTGATTCGGAACTGGCGGAGACGGAGGGATTCGAACCCTCGATACGCCTTTGGAGCGTATAACGGTTTAGCAAACCGCCGCCTTCAGCCACTCGGCCACGTCTCCGGATGCGACAAGCCAGTATAGACTTCAAAGAGCACGGTCAAACAGCGGAATTGATTTCGGTAGGCGGCTGAATTTTTAAAGTGCCCAGCTCAGGAACACGGCCGATGAACCGGAAACGACGCCGCGCCACGCTGAAGCACGGCTCGCGCATCGCTGCGCCTTCTTCCGATTCCGACGGTCAAATCAGAAAGTTGTTTGTCGATGCGGTCCGGCTCGAAGCCGCCGGCAAGCTCAACGA
>JBKPLN010000496.1:0-2490 GCA_046731635.1 Pseudomonadota bacterium
GGCACGGAAGGTGCTTCTCGATGCGGTGGCGGAGAAATGAAATTTAACGATGTGTCACTATCGGAACACAGAAGCCTCATGTGTTGGCCTCATAAGACCCGTTTTAGAAGGAGGTCAGTATGCATAGGGAGAACGAATATAAGCATCTAGCCCACAATACCCGGAAGCGCGGCTGCGAGGAACAAAACGCGCAATTGAGAGCTCAATGGGAAATTTTGGCCACCACATACGAGCAGCTTGCCGATCAGTCGAAGAAGATCGATGACACCGGCAACTCTTACGATCCGTTGGATCCTACGCGAACCGTGTGGCCCTCAAGTTCCGCCTAAACTTGCCTCAACTTGCCGGCCACCTTTGCGCGGCTTAAATCAGTTTCATGCGTAAAGTTCGCGGGCGGCCGCACAGTGCGCCGCCCGCGTTTATTTTTAAGATGGATTAAGAACCGAAAAAAAGTTCTGACTGCGACAACTAGAAGAACGCCCAGGACACCGCTGCCGAGGAGCAGATCCCCGCGTTGTTGCGCTCGAGAAACCTTAACCATCTAAGACAACGGGCCAAAGCGACGATGGTTCACGAATATAGCGGGGTCGCGGCCTACGCTAACAAGCGGCATCGACGTATCTTCGATGGCAAAGATTATTACTGCTTGCTCATAGAGGCGGGCGGGATCGCGCTCGCCATTCTTGGCGGCTGCAATGATCAAATCCGCGATAATCGCAGGCACGGCAGACCCGAAATTTCGAAGCGACTTGCAGGCTTGGTCGAAAGCCTCGCCCATAGCCAAGGTCGCGGCGTCGTCGAACCAAACGTTTGGGCTTGGAATGACATTCATAGGAACCTCCCGAAAAATACGAGCGGGAGCGCAGGAGCGTCTCTCAGTCACCGAGGCTCGAAGCCGTTTCGGTGATGGCCGAATCTGTTTCCTTTAATGGTGAGTCGTCTGATCAAAACAGACCACTTTTGGATGGCGCGCTGACAAATGTTCGGCGATCACTCAAAATGACTTGTCGGCCTATGATTTTCTTCCAGTCATACATATATAAAACATTCGACCACAGGAGTGCCCGATGCGCACACACCGGTTTGGACGAAAAATCAAACTTCCTGCGACAATCGCCATTAAGCATCAGATCAGAGTGCTGATGGCTCAAGATGAGGTTAAGAAAGCAGAGGCTCAACTTATCGAACAGTCACCGCGGCGAGCTGTTCGCGATGGTACATTGCCGCTGTCCGCTTTGGGTCATTAACGACGCCAATGTTCGTTGTTGCTCCAATAGCGGACAAATGCGAGTGCGGTGCCCAATAGATCGCGAGAATACATGGATAAAGAAAGACCACCCAAGAAGGCCGAAGTTAGGTTGCGTTTGGAAAATCCAGTCACATATTTATTGGTATGACTGATATTTTAGATAATGCTCCTCGGACCCAAGAAGAGCCAAAATTGATCATCAGACGAGTATCTCATGCCCCCGTATGGTCCGTATGGGCCATGCTTGAAGGCACTCCCTCGGAAGAGATTTTCGAGGGAGCTTCCGAGGAAGAGGCGATGAGTTGGATCAATACCGGCGGTCAATCTTGGCTTGATGACCGCAGGCGAAAGCGCAACGCCTAACCGTACCAAACGTCCAAGAACGTGTCCGAGGTCGAAGTGCGGCGCCGACATCCAATTATCGTTTCTTCTTTTTCGCGTAAATCGCGTTCCAGTTATCCTTATAAGCTTTCGAAACCGGTTTTTGGCCTTCACCCCGACTATAACCTGAAGGTGAGTCGGCAGCTTTCTCGCTGCCCTCAGCCTTGGATAAGTCTGCATCTGACGTGATCTTGTTTTTCGGCTGGCCCTCGTCTTTGTTCTTCGCAGCGGCCTCTTTTTTCACAGCAGTCTCATTTTTGGGCGCGGGGCTAGTTTTAGTTTTCTTATCGTCGCTGGCCATCGTGTTTCCTAACGCTGATTTGTCTGAACAAGATGAACTGCCTCTGATTAGAGCGAGTGTAGAACGGACGGGCAGACGCGGAGTTCAAACTTTTTTCTGAAGCTTCATTCAGACCGGAAGCGTCGTTCGGCGACCGCTGCGCAATGTCTGCTTTGTGCCATAATGCTCGAAAATAAAAAGAACCCCGGCTTCGTTTTCCGGGGCATCTGGCATTTCAAATGCCGAGAGGTCGACAGTTTGAATATGCACCAGAAAAGCAAGCAAGAGCCCGGCTGGGGCGAACCGGGCTCTCTTAAGATCACGCAGCGTGCGTGATCGAAGCATAGGCTGGGACGGGGAGATCGCGGCCTACGCTAACTACCGGCATCGACATATCTTCGATGCGAAAGGCCTTTAATGCTTGCCCATGCAGGCGGGCGAGATCGCGCTCACCACTCTTGGCGGCTTGAATAATCAGATATGCGATGATCTCAGGCACGGCAGATCCCAAATTTCGAAGCGATTTGCAGGCACGGTCAAAAGCCTCGCCCATCGCCAAGGTCGCGGCGTCGTCAAACCA
>JBKPLN010000497.1:0-2952 GCA_046731635.1 Pseudomonadota bacterium
GGTTGCCGTGCGCCGTGCGACCCATCAGCACCACCGTCTCTACGGTGAAGGCAAAGGTGCCGATATGTACCTGCGGAACGTAGGCAATGACGCGCGCCCGCTCGCGAACGCTGTATTCGTCGAGTGGCTTGTCGCCGAGGCGAACTTCGCCGGCCTTCGGCTTGTCTTGCCGCCACCGTTCGGCCCCAGCAGGGCGAGGACCTCACCGGTCGTCAAACCGACATCGAGGCCGCGGCCAACGGTATAGTCCGGGTAACCGATGGTGAGGTCGCGGCCCTCGATATTCACGACCAGGTCCTTTGCATGCTGGCCAGGAGCCAGATGAAGAATGGCGTGCCTATCACCGCCGTCAGGATGCCAAGCGGAATCTCCACCTCCGCCGCGGTGCGCGCAAGCGTGTCGATCAACAGCAGGTAGCCGCCTCCCAGAATTGCTGCCGTCGGCAGCAGCCGCGCGAAATCGGGACCGACCAGGGAGCGCGAGAGATGCGGGACCACCAGACCGACCCAACCGATGATACCTGCGGTCGCGACGCTGGCCGACGTGGTGAGCGTCGCCGCGGCCACGATTGCAACGCGCAACGGACCGGTCGCGACGCCCAGCGACCTCGCCTCCTCTTCAGGCAGAGACATGACATTCATCCGCCAGCGCAACGCGATCAGAACAGCGGTGCCAATTGCTACCGGTCCGAACAGCGGCAGCAGATCCGAGGCATTTGCGGCGGCCAGGCTGCCAAGCAGCCAGAAAGTCATTGCCGGCAACTGGTTGTAGGGGTCGGCGAGGTACTTCACGAGACCGACACCGGCGCCCAGCAGCGCCCCTACGACGACACCGGTCAATACAAGCACAAGGATCGGATCGCGCGCGCGCACCGCCGAGCCGATTACATACACCGCGGCAACGGCGAACAGGCCACCGATGAAGGCGAATCCCTGAATGGCAAGCACGCCGAGGGAAAGGAAAATGCCGATGACGGCTCCCAAGGCCGCGCCTGACGAGGCGCCGAGAATGTCGGGCGACACCAGGGGATTGCGAAAGAGGCCCTGGAATGCTGTTCCTGCAACGGCCAGCGCCGCGCCGACAAGCGCCGCCGCGAGCACGCGAGGACCGCGCACTTGCAGGATGACGCTTTCGACTGCAGGGGACACGTCCGGCCGATGGCCGCTGACCTTCGCGAACAACACGTGGCCGAGTTCGGCAAGCGAGACCGGGTAGCGGCCGATTGTAAAAGCGAGCAGCAGCCCCGCGATCAGCACGCCGGTTGCGATCGCAAGCCCGGGTAGCACGGAGCGGGTCAACTAGTCTCTCCCGGCCAGCACATGATCGATCTGCGCGTTGTCCGGCGTGCGGTGATAGAACATGGTATAGAAATCGCGCGTTTGGGCGCGGATGTCTTCCGGAAATTTGTCCGGATACAATATCTTTGCCAGCCACCAAAGTCCGATCAGGCGGTTCACCGACGGCGGAAAATCCACCCAGCCAAATGGCATTTTCGGCGAGAGGTGCACGCGGCCGTCGCGCACGGCTTTTAAAGATGCCAACGCGCGGTCGCCACGCACGCTTGCCGCAAAGTCCTGGTCGATGGTGACAATCACGTCGGGATTCCAAAGCAGCAGCTGCTCGATCGAAATATTGGCGAGCCCGCCCTTGTTCGCGCCGGCGACGTTCTGAGCCATCATCTCGATCGTTTCGACATTTATCGAGCCGCCAAGCCCGGTGACCAGGCCGCGCGGGCCGCGCGCGTAGTAGACACGCGGCCGGGCCGACGCTTCGATCGCTGCGATTCGGCCCATGATGGTCTTGAGGGTGTTGTCCGTATAGCGCGCCAGCTTATCCGCCTCGGCTGGACGTCCGGTCAACTCCCCGAGCTTGCGGTAGGCCTCCGCGGTGGCATCGAAACGGCCGTCCAGCAAGGCGTAGGGAATGCTGGTTTGCTCCTGCACGCGCTCGGCCAGGGAGACAAAAGTTGCGCTGGTCGAGCCGACATCGAGGATCAGGTCAGGCTTGAGTGCAAGCACGCTTTCAAGATTGGCTGTATTGCCGCGACCCGTGATGCGGCCAACCTCAGGCCGCGCGCACACATCGGGCAGCATGTAAGCGCATTCTTCCGGCCGATTGGCGCGCGGCCACCCGAGCAGCAAATCTGGCGCCAGCGTATAGAGAAGAATCGCAGCAGGCGGACCAGCTGGGAATACGCGTCCAACTTTCTGAGGCACCGGCAAGGCGCGGCCCGTCGCGTCGGTTACTGTCGCGGCGCGGCCTACGCGTGGCGCCAGCAGCGCTGCGGCGCTGGTGCCGAGGAAAGTACGACGGGAGAAAACCATCGGTCGCCATCTAATGCATTGCCGATGCCAAAAGCCATCGACTGCTTGCTTATCGGCAATACAATAGAGCTAATCCACGCCAACCATAACACTGGTCGCCTTGATAATGGCGTAGGCTGTCTTGCCTTTTTCCAGCTTCAACTCGTCTACCGAATCGTTGGTAATCGATGCGGTCAGGGTTTGTCCGCCAATATCGATACGCACATGGGCGCTGGTAGCGCCTTTCTTGATCTCAACAATTTTCCCCTTGAGCTGATTACGCGCGCTGAGTTTCATTTGATGCCTCCAAATTGGTGTTCATTGACCCGGCGAGAATCCGTGGCTGGTCAAAATCTTCTGGGCCTCGGATGACACGATGAAATCCGCAAAACGCTGAGCTGCCGGCGGCCCGCCATTTACCACTGTTAATCCGTAATCGGCGCCGACCGCCAGCTTTTCCGGCAGCGCTACCATCTGCTGGCTGGAATCCTCCTTCTGCGCCGCGAGTGCATTGGTGCAATACGTCAGGAAGATATCAGCGCGGCCTTGCGCGACATGCCATCCATAGACTGTGCGGCCGGAAGGCGGACTTGCACTATCGGCGCCGCCAGTGAGCCGCAAAGCTTTCTTTTCCAGCGTGGATTGTGCC
>JBKPLN010000498.1:0-2027 GCA_046731635.1 Pseudomonadota bacterium
GAATGGGATCGAGCGGCTTGCAAGCGTACGGGACCTGCCGCTGATGGCGCGAATCTGATCCCATAATCAGCTACGCCGGTTTGTCTATCTTGGCTCTGCATCGATCCGCACAACCCAACCCTCGAGCCCCGGTCGCGCAGCCGGATAGCGGGTCAGCACCAGCGGATCGTGCCCAGGTACGATGTGGCCCATGGTCGGCGCCAACTTCTTGATCGTCGCATAGCCTTCCAACACATCGCCGACGTTGTAGGTTACGGGAAACACCCGGCCAGTTTCGATATGGGCGTAGAGGTGCGTTGCGTCGGACGCGATCACGACGTCGCCGCGTTTGGTCTTCACGCAGACGCATTGCAGGCCCTTGGAGTGGCCGCCGACCCTGTGCACGGTGATGCCGGGTGCGATCTGACTGGCGCCGTCATGAAACTCAACTCTGCCTGCGAACACTTTGCGCACCATGGCGACAACGTCGTCGACTTCAAAAGGGAAACGCAGCAAAGCATGGCACATGCAGCGCCCAGTCGCATAACCCATCTCGACGTCCTGCAGATGATAACGCGCGCGCGGAAACAATTCGTAGTTGCCGGCATGGTCGTAGTGCAGGTGTGTGACGATAATGTTCTCAACCCTCTCCGGATCGATCTCGATCGCTTTCAGCCCCTCTCTGATCGGTTTCGTGACCTGGCGTTGGCGCTTCTGCGCCATGATCTCGTCGAAGCCAGTGTCAACGATGAAGGTGCCGTGCGCGCCGACGATCGCCCAGATAAAGTAATCGAGGGGCTGTGGGATATCGTGCGGATCGCCGCCGATGAAATTCTCCGACGATTTGCGGTGGTGGTGACCGTAACGAATGGCGTAGATGTCGTACACGTCGTCGGCCATGGTCTCACCCGGACTTCTTCGCGCGTACCTCGATGCCCGCCCAGCGCTCGACGCACTGAACGACGGTGGTGAAGTCCTTATCAGCCCCGAATTCGCTAGTCGAAAGCTGAAACATTTGACGGACCGCGTTGCCGACCCACATCGGTACCGCCATTGCTTCCGCCTCCTCCATGCATAGCCGCAAGTCCTTGTACATCAGCCCGTTGCTGAAGCCGTAGTCGAAGGTCCCTGGCAGGATGGCGCGGGGGAATTTGTCGCGGATCGCAGTATTGAGTCCGCTGCCGGCTTTGATGACCTCTATCATCACATTCGGATCGAGCCCCGCTTTAACCCCCATGACCATCACTTCAGAACTCGCTGCCATGGCAGTCGCCGACAGCATGTTATTGGCGAGCTTCATCGTCTGGCCCATGCCGGGCTTTTCGCCGATAAAGAACACCTTGCGGATGACCGCCAGCACCGGCTGCAATAGCTCATAGTCGGCGCGCGGCCCCGCCACCATGACCGCTAGCGTGCCTTTCTCCGCGCCGCCGACGCCGCCGCTCACCGGGCTGTCGATTTGCACGATGTCGTGCAGCTTAAGTGCATCGGAGATGCGGATTGCCATCCGGGAACCGGTGGTTGAAAGATCGACGAAGCGGCGAACTTTCTTACCGCTAGCGACGCCATCGGGACCGGTCGCTACCGTGAAAACGACGTCCGGCGTCGGCAGACTGGCGAATACCGTTTCGACCCGGTCGGCGACGTCGCGCGGCGAAGAGGCTGCCGTCGCGCCCAGCGCCGTCATGCGAGAAATCATCTGGCCACTCGTATCAAACACGACGAGCTGATGGCCCGCCTCGATTAAGCGGCGCGCCATCGGATAACCCATATTGCCCAAACCGATGAATCCGATATCCATGATTTTTTACCCGCCTATTTGTGCGATCGACTAACGAAGAACTCGTACGCAGACGGTCGCATGACGTGCGCATAAATGCTATTCAAACTCGCTCTCTTCCATTTGTATCATGCTGGACAGCGAGAACGGGAGGAACCATGAAAGACTATCCAGGCTCCGCCTGGTTTGCTCGCTATCGCGAGCGAGTCAATGCCGATCCCGAACTCAAAGTGATCGGCGACTGGTTTACCACGACATTCGCACTGGC
>JBKPLN010000499.1:0-3468 GCA_046731635.1 Pseudomonadota bacterium
GACTCATATTGTTTGCCGAGGCTGATCATCTCCGGCGTTCCGATGAAGTCGTTGAGAGCCGAAAAATCGTACATGCGGTCCAGAAACGGTTCGGAGGTGCCGTGCGTTGCAAGCGAGGCGTAAAAATCCTTCGCAGTACGCGCCAATGCTCGAACGATTCCGCCCGGAAAAATGACCAGCGAAAAGCCGATCGCCTCCAGATCTGCCGCCGGGAGCGGAGGGGTCTTGCCCCCTTCCACCATGTTCGCCATCAGCGGCACGTCTTTGATCGCGCTCGGAACGCGTTGCAGCTCGGCTCGCGTTTTCGGTGCTTCAACGAAGAGAACATCGGCGCCCACGTCACGGTAATTGAGGGCGCGCGCGATAGCGCTCTCGAAACCTTCAACAGCCACCGCGTCGGTCCGCGCAACCACAAGCGTGTCGCGTGATTGCCGCGCATCGGTCGCGGCTTTGATCTTGCCGATCATTTCCTTTGCCGGGATCAGCGTTTTGTTGTCGAGATGCCCGCACCGTTTGGGAAATGCCTGATCCTCAAGCTGGATCGCATTCGCCCCAGCACGCTCGAATAGTCGGATGGTCCGGCTGACATTGAGCGCGTTTCCATAGCCGGTATCCGCGTCAACGACGAGATGAGCGCCGACCCGATCGCGGATCATGGCGATGGTATCCGCCACCTCACTCATTGAGACGAGCCCGATGTCGGGCCGGCCGAGACGCGTATAGGCGACGGCAGCCCCGGAGACATAGAGCGTGGAAAAGCCCGCCTGCTCCGCGATATGCGCAGTCAGCGCATCGAAAATTCCTGGCGCAATCACGATGGGCTTGCGCGTCAGCCGCGTGCGAAGATTTGCCGCATCAGTCATGGTCAAAGTCCGAGATAGGCGCGTTTGAGATCGGGGTTGTCGCGAAGCTGATCTGCTGTGCCATCCAGCACCACGCTGCCGTTTTCAAGGATATAGGCGCGGTGGGAGACTTCAAGACTTTGCACGACGTTCTGCTCCACCAGCAAAAGAGCAATTCCTTCGCTATTGATGCGCTGAATCAAGACGAAAAGCTCCTCGACCAATAGCGGCGAAAGACCCAGGGAAGGCTCGTCAAGAATGAGCAGGACCGGCTCCGCCATCAGCCCACGTCCGATCGCCAGCATTTGCTGCTCGCCGCCCGACAGGCTGCCGGCCCGCTGTGATTGTCGCTGGGCAAGACGCGGGAAAATGCCGAAAACACGCTCGCGATTCTGACGCCGCCGGCCGGATCCCCGCCGGTAGCTTCCAAGATCGAGATTGTCCTTCACGCTCAGATTGGGAAATACACAGCGCCCCTCCGGCACGTGAATGAGTCCACGCGAGACGATGCTTGCCGGCTTCTCGTGCTCGATCATGTTGCCAGCGAAGCGGATTGAGCCTTTCCTTGAGCGCAGCACGCCGGAAATCGCCCGGTTGAGCGTCGATTTCCCGGCACCATTGGAGCCGAGCACGGCGACGATTTCGCCCGCATCAACCACGATGTCGACACCGCGCAGCACCTCGGTTTCTCCGTAGCCGGCATGAAGGTCGCGAACGGCGAGCAAGGGGCTAGCGTCCATTCGCGCCTCCCAGCTTCGCCGCAGCACCATGGCCAAGATAGGCCTCGACGACGACGGGGTTTGCAACCACCTGCGCCGGTGGGCCTTGCGCGATAATTTGGCCTTCGGCCAGCACGAACACGTGCTCAGCAAGACTCATCACCGCCTGCATCACGTGCTCGATCATCAGGATCGTGACGCCGCGACGGCACAGATCACGGATCACCGGAACAATGTCTCTGATTTCGGATGGATTGAGCCCGGCCAGGACTTCGTCCAGCAGGAGCATTTTTGGATCCGTTGCAAGCGCGCGCGCAAGTTCAAGCCGTTTGCGGCCGGCAACCGTCAAAGTATCGGCCGGTCGCGCAAGGAGTTCGCCAAGTCCCACCTCGTGACCAATCTGGTCAGCGGCAGCGAGGGCGGCGTTCCGACTGCGATGACGAAGGTGAGCTCCGACCAAAATATTCTCGCGCACCGAAAGACCGACAAATGGCTGAACGATCTGGAAGGTCCGCGCGATGCCGCGTCGCGCGAGGCGATACGGGGGCTCGCCGGTCACATCCTCGCCCGCGTAGCGGATCGTGCCCTCGGCGGCCCTTACAAATCCTGAGATGATCGAAAACAGCGTCGTCTTGCCGGCGCCATTAGGGCCGATCAGCGCGGTGATGCGTCCTTCCAGAGCGGCGAGAGACGCGCCGTTGACGGCCAGCAGCCCGCCGAAACGACAGGTCACGCTATCAACTATAAGCAAAGGGTCAACCATGGCGCGCCTCCCCGGTGGAGGACGTGGCAGGCGCGCTATCGCGGGTCAACAGCTTGCGTGCATGCGCGAGCCCGCCGATCAAGCCACGCGGTGCAAACCAGATGACCAGCACCAGCACCGCACCGTAGATAATAAGGTCGAGGCCGGGCGCATCGCCTGCCACGAGCTTTGCAGCCTCGCCGAGTGATTTGACGATCAAGGCGCCGAGCAGCGGCCCAAATACAGTGCCGACGCCGCCGATGATCGGGGTCAGCAGCGCCTGAACCGAAATCCACGTCCCATACGCAATTCCTGAATCCACAAAGAGAAAATATTGCGCATAGAAGCATCCGGCGGCGGCGGTGATGGCGGCCGAAATAACCATCGCCGCCAGCTTGACCTTGTTTGCATCGACGCCAAGCGCTTTTGCCGCATCCTCGTTCTCGCGCACCGCAACCAGCCAAACGCCGAAACGCGAGCGCTCGATCAGTTGAGCCGTCACGAGAGATACACCGACCAGCGCGAGGATGATCCAGTAGAATGCGGCGCGACTTTGAAACTGGAACGAGCGGAGCCCGAGATCGAGCTTGATCAACGTGCCGACGCCGGCGCCCGTGATGGGCGCGACGCTTGCGATAATGCGCAACACCTCCGCAAAAGCGAGGGTCACCAGCGCGAAGTAAGAGCCACGCAGGCCCGAGCGAAATGTCAGCGCGCCGAGTACGGCGCCAAGCGCGGCTGCCGCCGCAATGCCGGCGGCAAAGCCAACCCATGCGTTGATTCCATACCGCATTTGCAGGATCGCGGTGACATAGGCACCAGTGCCGAAGAAGGCCGCGTGGCCGAAGGAATATTGCCCGCCGTAGCCGCCGAGGATATTCCATCCCTGCCCTGCCAGCGCGATCATCAGGGCGACAACGAGAAAATTGAGCGTGACATTCGAATGCACGACGAACGGCACTGCAGCCAAAATGGCCAGCACGACTGCGATCGGAATCAGAGATTTCATGCGCGGGCCCCGAACAAGCCGCTCGGCCGAACCAGCAGCACCACAATAAAGATGAGAAAAATGCCGATTTGCCCAAGCGATTCGCCAAGGAACAGGCCGGACAGGCTTTCAACCACACCGACAAGGAGTGCACCGATAAGCGCGCCCGGCACTGAC
>JBKPLN010000500.1:0-1667 GCA_046731635.1 Pseudomonadota bacterium
GTGCAGCTTTGTAACTTGTTTGTCTTGTAGGTGGGTCCGATCGTCCAAGGGCCTGCGATGACCGTCTGGATCTCTGATGGCCGGGGCTGAGGGAGTGCCATCCTGGCGACCAGCCGAACACGCCCGCGCGCGATCTTAGCCGGCGGCGGCGGCTCGCGCACGTCCCACTGGCAGATACGGGCGCCATTAATGCGCTCGAGATTATCAAGGTGGATGTGGTCATTGTGGTGGCTGTCAGCGCCGGGCCCCAGTACTGTCGTAAAACGATGACAAGCTGAATCTCGCAAATCATCGCGAACCGGTTTTGAAACCGTCGCATCCGTGAGGGTGATGTGACGACCGTCCGCCAGAACCAAGCCACGGACATCAATGGCATTGCCTTTGCCGTGTTCGCTAAGTTTGGCGTCGGCAACCCAGTTACGGCTGCGGCACTCGTATGAACCGTAAGTATCGACGCTACGCAGCGCGTCCCCCAAGGCGGCAACCTTGTCAGAGGCCTCGTCGCGCACCCAGGCAGCAAAAGATTCCGCCATCGCGCAGCGCAAGACCGCTGTCGGCTTGACCTCGACACGTTTGCGGTTGGGCAACAGGACGGAATTCAACCTAATCATATCGCGGCCGCCGCACTCGCCCGGGCCGATGAGCCTTGGCAACAACTCGATAACGGCAATTTCCGTCAGTCGCTGGTCACAATCGCTCAAAACGCTGGTGACACTCGCGGTATCGAAACCGGGGCCTGCCGCTTCGGCGAAGGTGTGCGGCTCCAGCCAGAATGGCGGCCGCGGTCGCGGCAACGGAACGTTTTCGACGGAGACGGTCGGACTCGGGGCAGCTTTTTTTGAAACCCTGCGCGCTCTCTTCCCAGGCTTCGATTTTGCGTTAATCGCCGGCGACGCTCGCGGGCTGTCGCTGCGTCGATGCACTTTTCGGCGTTTGCGCTCCCAGCTCACTGGGTCGAGCGAACTTTTGCGATATTTGTCAGATCGGAAATGAGATCCGTGGAACCGAGCAAGGTCATCGGCGGATCGTGCCTGGGCGGCCACGCATTCGTATGTCGTTACCATCAGAACGACCGCTGCCGTGAGCCAAAGTTGCACGGTGATGCGAGCTAAATATGTTTTCATCTGCCGTAGCCAACAGTACCCGGCCCGCCCCGTGTTTGCATGTGCTGTCGAAATTCTCAATGTGATTGAGTCCGAGGCGTGGATATTCCATGTCGATAAGAGTGTAGAGCGTCATCCGCTCTTCGGGGTAAAGCGGACATGGCGCGAAAGTATCTCAATATCCGCTAAAGACCCAAAACGGACGTTTGGTCGTCGTCACTTGGTCTGCTTGGAACCACCAATGCGCCGGATGAGGCCCACTTACCCTGCGCTTCTTGATCCGGTGGGTTTGTCGAGCGGTCACGTCCGTGATCATCCCGGTGCTCACTCAGCATTACGCCATGCTGCAGCGGAATCTTCTCTATACCGGCGTCACACGTGGCAAGCGGCTGGTGGTCCTGGTTGGACAGAAGAAGGCCGTCGCCATCGCGGTGCGCAACGTCTTGGGCCGCCGGCGGTGGTCGAAGCTAGCGGAATGGCTGCAACCTCAACCTGGTCCCCCCGGTTCACGGCGAATTGGCATGGCGAGTTGAGCCATCAAGACCTGTCCAACGACGGTGAGCG
>JBKPLN010000501.1:0-7496 GCA_046731635.1 Pseudomonadota bacterium
TAGATCTGCACACCCAGCGCGCCGTTTTTCAGCGCGCGCTCCGCTTCACGCACGCCGCCATCGGGCGCGACCAGTGCGCCTTGCGCGACCCAGCCGGGGAACTGATCGGGAAATTTTGCGCAGATCTCGGCCAAGCCATCATTGACCAGCTTCGTGTACTCTTCGGTCAGCTTGCCGTCGCCCTTGGCTATGACTTCGAGCGGCGGCATCGGATAGGACAGGATCTGCGCATAATCCTTGAATCCCCCGACGATCTTGCGCCGTACTTCGAGGTCGTGAATGCAGGGAATTTCACGCACACGCTTGCCGATGTCGGCATGACCGCCCTCGACGATCCTGTTGAAAAAATTTCCGGGGATGAAATGGGTATAGGCATCGATGCGCATCAAGGT
Source organism: Pseudomonadota bacterium (assembly GCA_046731635.1). GTDB lineage: Bacteria > Pseudomonadota > Alphaproteobacteria > Rhizobiales > Xanthobacteraceae > Pseudolabrys. The sequence continues at coordinate 393 of JBKPLN010000501.1, forward strand.
CTCCGTGACTCTTCGATTGGTCCTGGCGGCTTTGGCGGGTTACCGGTTCAATAAGGCGTAATCACGTTGAGCAGGGCCTGCTTGCGTTCGTTGACGACGACGGCGCGGGCGCGTGCGAGCGCATCGGGAAGGTCGGCGGGCTTGTCGACGCGCTCCGCGTGAGCTCCCTGTGCCCGCGCCATTTCTTCAAACGGGGGCGATGGATCGAGATCGGCCAGCGTGCGGCCGTCATTTTCACCGGCCGCGCCGTCCTTGAACATGGAAAGGGTGGCGCGGCGCACAGCGCCATAACGGCTGTTGTTGAATATGACAGTCAGAATCGGAAGGTTATGAACGGCCGAAACCCAGTGACCGACCATCGGATTGGCGAACATGTAAGAACCGTCTCCCAGCGTGGCGACGACGAATTCGTCGGGCGCCGCGAGCTTGGCGCCAAGCGCAGCCCCGAGACCCCAACCGAGGCCACCGGCCGGGCCGAGCGCAAAGAAAGTGCCGGGCTTCTCGCGCGCACAATGATCCGGTCTCAGGGGATATTCGTTGATGATGATGGCATCCTTGCCGAGCGCTTCGCCGATCGCGTGCGAAAGATATTCGGGCGAGATCGTCGCGCCAGGCGCTGAATCTTTCGCGAGCTGCGCGCGCCGCGTGCGCATGCGATCGGTCAGCCGAGCCCTGCGGGCCGCAATCCGGGCATCCGCCATCTGCAGGCGCGGCTCAACCGCGCGGATCAACGCATCCAACGCCTGTGCGCTGCTCGCCTGAATCGCAAGGTCACTGGGAAAGCTGCGCATCGGGTATCGCACGTAAAACGGATCCTCGCCTACGTGCGCCACCCGGCAACCGCCGGGTGGATGCTGCAGATGCGGTATCCACGGCACATCCGATTCGATCACGATCACGAGGTCAGCATCGGAAAGCAGCGCTCCTGGCTCGAAGCCGAAATGCATCGAATGGCTTGAAGGCAGGCAAACCGTGCGCGGGTTGTGAGTCACGACCGGAATGGCGCAGCGTTCCGCGAGACGCTCGAGCGGCGGGACTGCTTCAGCGGGCAATGTGGCGGTAATAATCAGCGGGCGTTCGGCGCTGGCAATCCACTCGGCGAGCGTTCCGATCGTGCGCGGATCGGAATATAGCGGGCCGGCCTGCGGCCGTGGTTTTGCCGGCGCGGTTGGCTCGGGCAGGGGAGCAGCAAGCGGTTCGCGCGGCAGCACGAGATAAACCGGTCCACGCGGATGGGCCATCGCCACTTCCACCCCGCGTGCGACCACGTCGCCGATCTGTCCCGGCACGCGCAGTTCGTAATCCCATTTCACCAGCTCGCGCACCATCCCGGCCTGGTCAAACATTTCCTGCGCCCAATGGATCGGACGGGTCCGCGAGCCGAATGCGCCCTTTTCGGTGATCGGGGTCCGACCCGCGGCGAGGATGAGCGGCACCCGGTCGCGTGAAAGATTTGTGAGGTTATTTATCGTGTTGGCGGTACCGACATTGACATGCACCATCACCGCTTGTGGACGACCGTTCATCAGATAAGCGCCGTGCGCCATGGCAACCGCGAGGTTTTCGTGCGGCACCAGGATGGGCTTGGGTACCTTCGCGTTGGTCTTCTTGGCGCGAGTGAAGGCCTCCACGATCGGCGGGAAATCAGTGCCGGGATTGGCGAAAAAATAATCGGTGCCGTGATCGGCAAGGGCGCGCAGAAATGCTTCGGCGGCGATTGTTGGCCGCTGGCCGCTCGGTGTCGCCGCCATGAATTCCGTCCTGAATGTCCGCCGACGGCGGACGCTGTTTTTGTTGCGCGGAGTCTTAGCCGACGGGGGCAACGGTTACAACGACTGCCCGCCGGGGCTCCGGATGATGGGCGATTTACTCTGCGGCCACCCTCAGGGCGGGGTCCTCGACATCGGCAAGACACCTGGCAAGGCTCTCGCCTTCCGGATCCACAAGGGCCGCGTCGCGCGCGCTCGCAATAGCATCGATCGCTCGGGGGAGAGAAATTTGACCTGCCAGCGCGGGCCGGATCGCGCGACGCTCGATGGCACGATAATTGGCAATCCCGCGCGCATGGGTGTCGCCGTATCCCTTGATCAGCCTTGCGCACTCGGCGATCTCGAGCGCCAGTTCAGGCGACAGACGGACGGCGTCGCGGATCAGGGCGAGCCAGGCGTCGATCTGCCCCTGCTCCTGCTTGTAGCGATAGCCACGAGGACGCAGTGCCCGCAACTTGGCGAGAATGAGAAAGCGCAAATAACCGCTGATGGACGTCGAGTTGACCTCCATGCCGAAATAAACCCGGCCCAGCCAGCCCTTGCGCTCAGCCAGCCGCAAGATCGGCCGTGCCAGGAATGACGGCAAAAGCTGACACATTTCTTCGATGCCCGGTTTCAGGAAATCATGCACCAAGAAGGGATCGCCATTTGCGCCCAGCTCTTCGCGCGCGATCCGCCGCATGCGCGCGGGCGCGATCTTTGCTTGCGCGACGCGCACGACATCCTCCTAGGACATGCGCACCGCAAGATGGCGCGCGACCTCCTTCACCAGCTTGCCCTGTGCGCCGAACACCTGGTCAGCTTCGACAATGGGCCGCAGGCGGCTCAGGTATAGCCATGCATAACGGACACCCTGATAGTGGATCAGACGCCGGACGCCCTCGAGTCCGATTGTTTGCGCGATGGCCGGAAATGTGCGCGCAACTTCGTGCTCGACCATTGCCGGCGTTGGCGCAGCACTCCGCTTTTTTTCGAGCTCTTTTGTAGGCCGCATGTTCGCCCGCGCAGCTTCGAACCCGGCACGGAAGCCTTGCAGATTGCTATCCACCGACTTGCCGTCGTTACGGATCGCCGCCTCAAACAGCTCGCGCTTCAGCGGGAGTCGTCCGCAGCCGGCAATTGCGCCAAGCATCACCGCGTTGATGATCGAACCGCTCCGCTTTGCCAGCGAAGCCATATCGATCAGCAAGGCGTCCTTCGCATGCTCTTTGATGATCTTGATCAGCCTGTCCTGGTCGAAGCGACCGTCACCCATGGCGATCTTTTCATCCATGGCATAGAACCGGCTGAGCGAAGCTATGACGTGCGTACGATCTGGCGTGACGAAACCATTGGCGACCGTTCGGCCGGCTTCGAGCAGTTCGCTCGCGACTGCGATATCGATGTCGCCGACGCCGGGCGTAAGGGCCAGCACCGGCCGCTTGCTGCCGAGATCGCGCGAGGGCACCGACAGTATTTCAATGTAATAAGTCGTCGCGCCGGTGCGCTGCGCGACGCCGGGAATAGACGTGCTCTGCACGGGAAATCCTGCCTGCACCGCGGCGGCAACAATCCATTCCGTGAGCACGCCGCCGCCTTCGCCGCCAAGGGCTGCGATCAGGATAGTTATCGGACGCGGCGCGCTCATGCCCTGGCCTCGCCGCCATAGCCGCCAAGCCAGCCGATGATCTTCTGACGCAGCCAATGCTTCAGGCGGTCGCGCCGGGTTGGATTGCGGATGATTTCGGCGCGATAGAAGGACGGGCACAGCACAGCCGCATGCGCAACCTCGCCGCACAGCCCGCAGCCGACGCACGATTCAATGACCGTTGCAACGGGATCGGTGCGCAGCGGGTCCGGCGATGGCTTCACGGTCAGCGAGGGGCAGCCCGAAAGTCGAATGCAGGAATGATCGCCGGTGCAAATGTCATCATCGACGCCGTAGCGCGCACGCGTCACGCGTTCGCCGCGTTTCAGCTTCTCGGCGTCTACGGCACGGATGCGCCGCTGCCGCGCGAGCTGGCATTCACCGTCGGCGATGATCACCTTCAGGCCGCGTTCGGCGGTCTTCATTGCCTCCTTCAGGGTTGTCACCATCACGCTGACGCTGTAGGTGCGCACCTTTCGCAGCCAACGGACGCCCATTGCCCGCAATGTCTGCTCGATGTCCATGCCTGGCGCTGATCCGGTGCGGCTCATTGCGCTGGACGGAATGTATTGCTGGCCGGTCGCCGAGGCGTAACCGTTCTGCATCACGATCAGAACGCCGTCGCCTTTGTTGAAAAGGTTGGATGCAACGCCGGTGATCAGTCCGTTGTGCCAGAAGCCCCCGTCGCCCATTACGGCGATCGGCCGCTTTTCCATGTTCGGCGCTACAGCCGCCGCGCTGGCGAGCGACATGCCGTAGCCAAGGATGGAATTGCCAAGCGAAAACGGCGCAAAAGTCGCGAACGAGTGGCAACCGATATCGGCACTGATATGGGTCGGCCCGAGTTCGCGCTGCATCAGCTTGATGGCGGAAAAGACGGGACGCTCAGGACAGCCGGTACAGAAGGCGGGCGGACGCGGCGGCAGCGGGCCCAGAGCCGCAGCGGCTTTTGCCTTATGCGCGACAAGGCCGCGCGCCTTTTCAGCGATGGTATCGGCATCGATGCCATCAGGCCTCGCGTCCTGAAGAAACGCGGCAAGCCCTTCGAGCAGCACGTCGGAGGCGTATTCACCTGCTTTCGGAAGCGGCCCTTTGCCAAGCACACGCGTATCGATGCCGGCGCGGCGCAATTCCACGTTGACCGCCTGCTCGATGTAATCGGGATAGCCTTCCTCGACCACCAGCACTGCGCGCTTGCCGGCGCAGAATGTGGTGATTTCCTCGGGCACCAGCGGATAGACGACATTGAGCACCAGCAGGGGCACGCGCGAATTGCCGAACACGTCGGCAAGCCCCGCGCGCTCGAGTGCGCGCAGGACGCTGTTGGTCAGTCCGCCCATCACGATAATGCCGATGTCGGCAATATCCCCTTCGATCGTCTCATTAAGCTTGTGCTCGCGAACGAAGGCACGCGCGGCGGGCAGGCGCTCCTCGACCTTCAGGCGCTCCTGCGTGAAGATCACGGGTGGATGGGCAAGCCGCCCGTATTCGAAGCGCGGCGGCCCGGCCAGCTTGTCGAGACCGGAAACGACACCTTTGCGGTTGTTTTTGGCGGCGAATTCTCCGGTCGCGTGGCAGGCGCGAATGCGCAGTTCCAGCATGACGGGAGCATGGCTCGCCTCGGAAAGCTCGAAGCCTTTTTCCACCGTGCGCACGATTGACGGCAGGTCCGGCCGCGGGTCGAGGAGCCACATCGAGGATTTCATCGCATAGGCATACGAGCGCTCCTGGATGACGCTTGCGCCCTCGCCATAGTCCTCGCCGAGGATGATCATGGCGCCGCCGACCACGCCGGGCGAAGCAAGGTTCGACAATGCATCGGCTGCGACATTGGTGCCGACGATCGATTTCCAGGTGACTGCGCCGCGCAGCGGGTAATTGATCGACGCGCCGAGCATGGCAGCGGCCGAGGCCTCGTTGGCGCAGGTTTCCAAGTGGACGCCGAGATCGGACATGATGTCCTCTGCGTCGACCAGCACATCGAGCAGATGTGAAACCGGCGCGCCCTGGTATCCGCCCACGTAGGAAACGCCGGATTGCAACAGCGCCTTGGTCACGGCGAGGATTCCCTCGCCGTGGAAGGTCTCGCCGTCGCCAAGCTTCAGAGCCTGGACTTCTTTCTTGAACGACCGTTCCATCGTCAGGCCGCCGGCAGATGGTTGGGACCCAAACTATATAGCACGAGATGCCTCACATGCGCGAGGGGAGCCAGAGCGCGATAATCGGAAAAGCGATCAGGATTACCAGCCGGATTAGGTCGGTGATGATGAACGGGATGACCCCCTTGAAGATCGTGGCAAAACTCACGTCCTTGACCACGCTTTTGATCACGAACACGTTCATGCCGACAGGCGGATGAATGAGACCGAGCTCGACGGTCATCACGATGATCACGCCGAACCAGATCGGATCGAAGCCGAGATGGGTGATTACCGGAAAAATGATCGGCACGGTCAGGATGATCATCGCCATCGCGTCCATGAGACAGCCGAGCACCAGATACATCAACATGATCAGCGCCAGCACGCCGTAATTGCCGATGCCAAGCCCGGTCAGGAACTCGGTCACCTTTTGCGGCGTCTGCGTGACGGTGAGGAAATAGCCGAACAGCAGCGCGCCAATCAGCACCGTGAAGACCGCAGCCGCGGTCCGCGTTGCCTGCAATAGCGAGCGCCGGATTTCGGTCCGATCAAGCCTGCCCCGCAGCACGCCAATCAGGAAGGCGCCGCCGGCACCCATGCCGCCGGCTTCCGTCGGCGTAAACAGCCCGCCGTACAATCCCCCGATCACGAAGAGGAAAAGAATGAGCGTCGCCCACACATCGCGGGTGGCGGCAATGCGATCTTTCCAGGAGTGGCGTGGTGTCGACGGCAGGAAGTTCGGCCGCGCAATCCCGATGATCCCGACGGTGATCATGTACATTGTTATGGCGAGCAGACCCGGAATGATGCCGGCGATGAACAGCTTGCCGATATCCTGCTCGGTGATGATGCCGTACACGGCGAGAACCGTTGACGGCGGCAGCATGGCGCCCAACGTGCCGCCGGCCGCGATCACCCCGGTAGCGAAAGACTGCGGATAGCCGAAGCGTCGCATCTCGGGATAGGCGACCGCGGAAAACGTCGCGGCAGTTGCGACCGATGATCCCGAAATCGCGGCAAAACCGCCGCAGGCCGCGATCGTCGCGATACCGAGCCCGCCGCGCAGATGGCCGAGAAAGCTGTTGGCGGCGCGAAACAGTTCCCGGCTCATGCCGGAATTCGTTACGAACGCGCCCATCAGCAGGAACATAGGGATCACGCCGAAATTGTAGTCGGTCACCGTGCGCATCGATGTGTGGCCGACGATCTTGAGGGCTGGTCCGGAGCCGTTGAGGTAGGCAAAGCCGGTGACGCCAACGAGGCCCATCGCCATGCCGACCGGAACGCGCATGAGCATCATCCCGAACAGGGCAATAAAGCCGATGATGGCGACGGCGTCGGTACTCAACATGGGCTACTCGACCGGCTTCATCCGGTAGCCGCCTTCATCCATCAATTCGGGACGGAAGATCAGCCGATAGGTGCGCACCGCGATCAGCACCACCGCTGACACGTCGCCGAGCCAGGCGACCAGGAAAAACGGCCAGGTCGGCAGTCGCAGGTCGAAGGTAAGAACATTGTCCCTGTAGGTGCTCACGACCTTGTCGAACAGCGTGTAGGTCTGGAC